>NZ_JBTGNX010000002.1:0-207112 GCF_054332415.1 Haemophilus sp. SZY H56
TGTGTAGTGTTTACCCATAAAAAATCTGCACCTCAATTGTTGGTTTGTTGAGTCCAACTTTTGGGGTGCAGATCAAATTTGACCGCACTTTTTTATTGGAAACAGATTTATTCAGCTTTCACGCCTAAGTTACCCATTTTTACGCCGAGGTTACCGAGTGAAACTGGGTCCAAATAATCCCCTAAGAATTTGAATAACTCACTTAATTCTGTAAATGAGCGTTTGATTTTTACTTGATCTTCTACTTTACGCACAAATTCATAACGCACATTTTCGCCTTCAAAATAAGCCGTGAGCGTGAGATAAATGGTTTCAAAAAAGTGGCTTTGAGCACCTTCTTCACCTGGGTCACTGATACGGACATTCCAAGTATTGTTAAATAAAACTTCTGTTTTGATTGACATATAGACTTCCTCTGTTTGTTATTTTTTATACTGAAATTGAAACGAAAAACCCGATGATAAAATTTCTGAAATCAAAAACTTTATCATCGGGCTTTTCAAACCAATTGCTCGCATATTTTGCTTTGCGTTGATAACTGCCTTTGCCTTTACGTTTTTTCTCAACGCGTTGGCGAAATAATTTATCGTGTAACAGTGCCATCACGGCATTATCTTTCACGACACCTTTGGTGTGTTGATAAATGGGCTGATTTTCAACCGCACTTTTTGTTTTTTTCGTCATATTTACCTCTAAAAAATTGCCGTGAAGTGCTTCACGGCAAGTCATTATAGCGAAAATGAATAGAATTACAAAATGGCGAGTACGCTTTCAGGTGGTCGTCCAATTTTGGCTTTTTCACCTTTTACCACAATCGGGCGCTCTAATAAGGCTGAATTTTCACTGATGGCTTTTAATAAATCATCATTCGTTAATGCAGGATTCGCTAACTCTAATGATTGATAAAGTTCATCCTTGGTACGCATCATTTTTCTGACATCATCTAATCCTAATTTATTAGCCAGTTGCTGCAATGTTTCAACAGAGTAGTGTTGTTGCAAATAAAGTTCGATAGTTGGTTGGATACCTTTTTCTTCTAATAAAGCTAAGGTTTCACGGCTTTTTGAACAGCGCGGATTATGGTAAATCTTAACAGACATAACGTTTCCTTCTATTTTATGTTGAATGAGTGGATATAGGATTGATTTAAATTTTAACTTATAATGACAAAAAATACTTGTTTAGGAAAACTTTATGTTAGAAATGCTAAAAAATTGGTATAGTCGTCGCTTAAGCGATCCGCATGCGATGGGACTACTTGCCATTTTGTTATTTGGCTTTATTGCGATTTATTTCTTTAGTGATTTAATCGCTCCGTTGCTGATTGCCATTGTATTAGCATATTTATTGGAAATGCCGATTAATTTTTTAACGAAAAAATTAAAATTTCCTCGAATGCTTGCCACGTTAATTATTTTTGGTGGCTTTCTAACCTTAGCGTTATTAATTTTCTTCGGGCTTGTACCAACATTATGGAATCAAACGATTTCCTTATTAAGCGATTTGCCGGCCATGTTTAATAAGTTACATGAATGGTTGTTGGCCCTTCCTGAGCATTATCCTGAACTCATTGATTACACCATGATTGACACCTTTTTTAGTGCGGCTCGTGCGAAGATTTTGGGCTTTGGTGAATCCGCAGTGAAATTGTCGATTACTTCATTAATGAACCTTGTATCACTGGGTATCTATGCATTTTTAGTGCCATTAATGATGTTCTTTATGCTGAAAGATAAAACTGAGCTTCTTGCTGGAGTGAGTCGCTTTTTACCTAAAAACCGTCTTTTGGCCTCTAAAGTATGGAATGAAATGCAGCAACAAATTGCGAATTATATTCATGGCAAGTTGTTGGAGATTTTGATTGTTGGCGTGGTGACTTATATTATCTTTTTAAGCTTTGGTTTAAATTATCCGCTGTTACTTTCTGTTGCCGTTGGTCTTTCTGTGTTAGTTCCTTATATTGGTGCGGTATTAGTGACGATTCCTGTTGCTTTAGTCGCCATGTTCCAGTTTGGCATTTCCCCAACGTTTTGGTATTTGATTGTAGCCTTTGCGGTAAGTCAACTTCTAGATGGAAACCTGTTAGTACCGTATTTATTCTCTGAAGTTGTTAATTTACATCCTTTAGTAATCATTATTTCGGTGCTGATTTTCGGTGGATTATGGGGGTTCTGGGGCGTATTTTTCGCTATTCCATTGGCAACGCTCGTCAAAGCTGTGCTGAATGCATTGCCGGATTAGACAGAATTAAAGCGATAAAAAGAAAGTTGACGAAAGTCAGCTTTTTTGTTCTTTTAATTTTTGGATATCCAGAATTTCGACACAATCTGTTGTTCCTGCTTTAATACGCCATTTAATATTAAATTCGTACAGACTAATACCGTAAATACGATCGGTTTCTTTACCTTGTTGATAAGCAGGGCGGGGATCTTGTGCGATCACTTCTGTAATGAATCTTACTAAGTGCGGTCGGTTTTTGTGATATTTTTCAACCGCACTTTGGGCGATTTCTGTAAATGCTATATTTAATTTGGCAGGTGGTTTTTCTTGCGCAAAACTTGACTTTGCCTCAGGTTCACTATCAGCATAGGCAATATAAGGCTTAATATCAAAAATAGGTGTGCCATCGACAAGATCTACGGAACCCAAATGCAGAAAAACACGCCCATGAATACATTCCACTTGGCGTAATTCAACTTTGGATAAGCCTAGCGGATTAGGGCGGTGTGTGGCGCGTGAGGCAAATACACCGACACGTTGATTGCCGCCTAAACGAGGGGGGCGAACAGTGGATTGCCATTTCCCATGAGATATTTTGTCGAATTGGAAAATAAGCCAAAGATGGCTAAATTGCTCTAATCCTCGCACAGCCTCTGGTGAATTATACGGAGGGAGCAGTTCCACAATACCAATGCCATCTTGTACTAAATCAGGCTGGCGTGGCACCGAGAATTTTTCTTTGTAAGGCGTGTGAATCACCGCAATTGGGTGAAGCGTCAGTGTTAAATCATTCATAAAAAGGCAATTTCCGTGTAGAATACGCCCTTTATTGTAATCAAAAGTGCGGTCAAAAAAAATGACAAATCGTAAATTGAAAATGTGGTGGGAAACTGCTCGCCCAAAAACCTTGCCTTTGGCATTAGCTTCTATTTTTACTGGCTCAGCATTGGCATATTGGGCGGATAAAGAAAGTTTTAATCTCACCGTGATGTTACTTTGCTTGCTTACCACCATTTTATTGCAAGTCCTTTCCAACTTTGCTAACGATTACGGCGATCATCAAAAAGGGTCAGATACCGAAGAACGTATTGGGCCTTTACGTGGTATTCAGCAAGGTGCAATTTCTGCGAATGAGCTTAAATGGGGCTTAATTTTAATGGCGGTGGGAGCATTTTTCTCAGGTGCATTTTTAATTGGTATCGCATATAAAAGTCTTACTGATTTATTGGCCTTTGCTGGGTTGGGTATTCTTGCCATTATTGCTGCCATTACTTATACCGTAGGGGCTAAACCTTATGGTTATTTAGGTTTAGGTGATCTGTCAGTGTTGCTCTTTTTTGGACTATTAGGTGTAGGTGGAACCTATTATCTACAAACTCACAGTATTGATAGCTTAATTACTTTACCTGCGTTAGGCTCAGGTTTATTAGCGACAGCCGTTTTAAATATCAATAATTTACGTGATATAGAGCAAGATGCGAAAGTAGGAAAAAATACCCTAGTTGTGCGTATTGGCCCGAAGAAAGGACGTATTTATCATTGTATTTTATTAAGCGTTGCAGCTTTATGTTATGTGCTATTTGCGGCATCAACAGCATTGAGTCCTTGGCATTTCTTATTTTTATTGGCATTTCCATTGTTATTAAAACACGCATTATTTGTTTATCGCAGCAAAGAGCCTACAGTATTACGTCCGATGTTGGCTCAGATGTCAATGATTTCTTTATTGATCAATATCTTGTTTAGTTTAGGCTTGCTTATCGGCTAGATCGGCTTATACTAGAGAAAAAATTTTACCGACAAGGGGAACATTATGTATATTGATACTTCAGAACTTTGTGATATTTATGCTGATCAAGTAGATGTGGTTGAGCCCATTTTTTCGAGCTTTGGTGGTGTCAGCAATTTCTACGGCAAAGTGACGACAGTAAAATGTTTTGAAAATAATGGATTAATTGCCGAAATTCTCGAAGAAAATGGTAATGGCAGAGTGCTTGTCGTCGATGGTGGTGGTGCAGTACGCCGTGCTTTAATTGATGCTGAGCTTGCACAACTTGCCGCAGATAATGACTGGGCGGGTATTATTGTTTACGGTGCAGTACGTCAAATTCAACAGCTTGAAAATATTGATGTTGGAATTCATGCGCTCGCACCAATTCCTGTTGGTGCAGAAGATAATAATCATGGTGAAAGTGATCTTCCAGTGAATTTTGGTGGTGTGACATTCTTCCCTGAAGATTATATTTACGCGGATTTAACCGGCATTATTCTTTCACAAGAAGCGTTAGATTTAGAAGATTTCGAAGAATAATTTTAAAATTTATGATCGTTTTATAGTGTGGTTAGAAATAACCGCACTTTTTTTGTTAAAATTTTTTTGAACAAGATCACATTCTAAACATTTGTTAGTTGAAAGTTTGTAACATTCATTTAACATCGTAAATAGTTCATCTGTAATCAGTTTGGAGGGACTCATGAACGAAACAAACACAACAAAAAATTATAAAAGTGGGATTATCTTTCTTCTGGCGATAGCCTGTTTTTTTATTTTGTTAAAAACCTTACCTTTTGCGCCTAAGGAAAATGCTGGTTTAGCATTATTAGCCTTTGTTGCGATCCTTTGGTTAACTGAAGCATTACATGTAACGGTTACTGCGCTATTAGTGCCTTTACTTGCGATTGCACTTGATTTGGTGACAACTAAACAAGCTTTAGTGGCTTTTGCCGATCCAACCATTTTCTTATTCTTTGGTGGATTTGCGTTAGCGACGGCTTTGCATATGCAAAAGCTTGATAAGATGATTGCTAATAAAATCATGGCGATGGCGCGTGGTAATTTATTTGTAGCTATCATGTATCTTTTCTTAATTACCGCGTTCCTTTCTATGTGGATGAGTAATACAGCAACAGCAGCCATGATGCTACCTTTAGCCATGGGGATCTTAAGTAAGCTTGATAAAGAAAAAGAACATAATACTTATGTCTTCGTATTATTGGGTATTGCATATAGTGCGAGTATTGGTGGGATGGGTACATTAGTGGGTAGTCCACCAAATGCTATTGTCGCAAGTAACTTACATTTAACCTTCTCTGATTGGTTATGGTATGGCTTGCCAATTATGATTATTTTGATGCCATTAATGGTTGGTACGCTTTTCATTGTATTTAAACCAAAACTTAACTTACGTTTTGAGCAAAATTTTGAACGTATTGAAATGAATGGCCAACGGGTTTTAACGCTTGTGATTTTTGCTGTGATTGCGCTTTGCTGGGTATTCAGTAGCTATATTAATCCAATGATTTCAGGTGTATTAGGCCTTGCTAAAAATATCGGTAGTTTTGATAGTGTGGTCGCATTACTTGCAGCTGTCATTATTTGCTCAACGGGTGTGGCAAATTGGAAACAAATTCAAGAAAGCACTGACTGGGGTGTATTGATGCTTTTCGGTGGTGGTTTAACCTTGAGTGCGGTATTAAAAGATTCTGGTGCAAGTAAAGTGTTAGCTGATGGCATAGTATTCTTAGTTCAAGGGCAACATTATTATCTGATAGGCCTGCTGGTTGCAGCATTCATTATCTTCTTAACCGAATTTACGTCAAATACGGCGAGTGCGGCATTATTAGTACCAATTTTTATTTCTATTGCGCAATCCCTCGGTATGCCGGAAATTGGTCTTGCTTTAATCATCGGTTTAGGTGCATCTTGTGCCTTTATGTTACCAGTGGCAACACCGCCAAATGCAATCGTGTTTGGTACTGGTGAAGTTCGTCAAAGTGACATGATCAAAGCTGGATTTATCTTAAATATTGTGTGTATATTTGTTATCGCGACAATTGGATATTATTTCTGGTTGAACTAATCAAATAAAGAAAAGGGCGTGTTGGATATCCAACGCGCCCTTTTATTATGTCAATAAAGATTATTCATCTTTATTTGATTTGTCCTCTTCTTCTACTTCAATCTCAACTTCATCTGCTTTATTTGCAGCACTGTTGATCGTTAAGCAAATCTCACTAGAAATCAAATGCTCTAAGATTGTTGCGAGCTCATCTAATTTTTCTTTATTATCCTCGAAATAACCCTCTTCTTTCAAATTAGCAATAAAGGTGGAAAAGACGGCTTTATCGAAGAATTCCGGTGCATTAATACCATGTAATACGGAAAGACGCTGTGCCACCAATTGGCTTTCTTTTTCTAGTAAACCACGAGCAATTTCAGGGTCTCTACGTAAAATACTCACTGTAATATAGTAGCGTTGTAGGATTTCACGTATACCCGCAGACCAAAGTTGCAAAATACGAACTTTAGAGCGGTGGATAGATAAGAAATTATCATTGGCTTGAATAACCTCTTGACGCGCAAATTCATCAATAATGGCTTTAATTTGTGTATCTAATTCTTCTTCAGTGAAATGAAGGAAGAGTTCGCCTTTTAAGAATGGATAAATTTTACGTACCGCATCCAATAATAAATCTTTTTGGATTGCTTCATAATGTAAAACGATACTCGCAACAAGTGAAGGCAACACAAATAAGTGTTGAATATTATTGCGGTAATACGTCATGAGAACAGCGGAATTACGTTCTAAACGAATAATTTCCCCAAAGTTATCTTTTTCAACTAACACGCCAACACGATCTAAGCTTAATACGTGGTCAAGCATCGCTTTTGGTGTATCAGTTGGCAGTACCACATCAGTAGAATACGGTACATTCTTTAACATTTCTTGATAACTAGAGAGTTGTTCTAATAACTGTTCATGAGAAAGCGCACGCTGACGAGAAGAGAGTAGAGCGGTCCCCACTAAATTCATCGCATTGACGGCTGCAGCTTTATTAATATTCACCATCACTTGATTAGAAACAGACCCAACCGCATGGTTAAACCAGTGAGGTTTATCTTCATGATGTTGTTCTTTCCATTCTGGATAATGGTGATTGAGGTAATTGGAAAGCGTGATTGGCTCACCGAAATTCACAAAACCTTGACCTAAATTACGTAATTTTTTAATCACACGTAAAACTAAGCCTGCATTTTCTTTTTCTTTCGCTGCACCACGTAATTCTTTCGCGTAAGTATCTACTTCTAATACGTGCTCATAACCGATATACACAGGCACCACAGAAATAGGACGAGTCTGGTTATGTTGTAGTGCTTGTAGCGTCATTGACATCATACCTGTTTTCGGTGCAAGCAAGCGACCTGTACGAGAACGCCCACCTTCAATGAAGTATTCGACGGAATAACCGCGGTGGAATAATTCCCCTAAATACTCACGGAAAATTGCAGAGTAAAGGCGGTTACCTTTAAACGTACGGCGAATAAAGAATGCGCCCCAGCTGCGGAATAAAGGACCCGCTGGCCAGAAGTTTAAGTTGATCCCCGCTGCAATATGTGGTGGTACAAGACCTTGATGATAGAGCACATAAGAAAGCAATAAATAGTCAATGTGGCTACGGTGACAAGGCACATAAACAATCTCATGTCCTTCTAATGCTAATTTACGCACACGGTCCGCATTTTGTACATCAATCCCTGAATAAAGTTTGTTCCATAACCAACGTAAGAAACGATCCGCCGCACGAAGGCTGGAATGGCTTACATTAGCCGCGATTTCATGAAGCATTTTTTCGGCTTCAGCATAGGCTTTCTCGCAGCTGATATTTTTTGATTTTGCCTCATCTTCAATGGCATTTTGAATTGCTTGAGAATTTAATAGCTTATTAAACATGGCTTCGCGGTTTGGCAAACGAGGCCCTGTCGCGGAAATGCGTTGTTTAGCAAAGTGTATTTTAGCCACGCGAGCCAGTTTTTGCGCAATTTTTTCATCTGAACCGTGCTCATTTACCATGTAACGCAAAGAAAGCGCTTGAGAAAAACGCACAAAAGTGTCACGTCCAAACCAAATCGCTGCAAAGGTTTTTTGAATGCCATTCAATAAACGCAGATTCGGTAAGCTTGCTTTATCTTCTTTACCTGGTGAACGTCCCCAAAGTACAGAAACAGGAATGAGTTGTACATCTAAATCAGCTGTATCAAGGTGCAGTTCTAAGTATTTATTGAAGACTTTGGTGGTTTCATCTTTTGCGCCTTTTGATTTAAAAAAGCGACGACCTTCGTCTAAATAGACATAACGTGGTAATGCTACGCCATCAATTACATTCTTTTCAGCCGGATCAGGCAAACCTACGCTCAGACAGTTACGACGGAAAATGACGAAGTCAGTTTGAGAGGTGTAAGGCAAAACATAAAGAATAGGTTGATTGATATTGAGTTGAAGCTCTTCAATTGGTTGAGCGGGGATTGGATTATTTTTTACTAAAACCGAAAGCGGTAATTCTAATAATTTACGATAAGTACTTACGATGCCAGACATAATTAACGTTCTCTTTTTGTTAGACATTTCTAGGTATTGTCAGGCATTTTAACACATTCGACCAGTCAAATTCTAAAAATTTACATTTGAGATTTGTGATGAACACTCAAAAATATGAAAAAAATTGACCGCACTTTTATCGCTAGAAAATAGTTGTTGCAATCATCATCTTTCTGTATATACTAACAGTTATTCTGTATAAAGTAACAGGAGTGTATATGAGACCATTAACTGCCAGACAACAAGAAGTGCTGGAACTCTTAAAGCGCCATTTAGAAACTACGGGTATGCCGCCAACTCGTGCAGAAATTTCTCGTGAATTAGGCTTTAAATCCCCTAATGCGGCGGAAGAACATTTAAAAGCACTTGCTCGTAAAGGTGCAATTGAAATTGTTGCGGGGGCTTCTCGCGGTATTCGCATTATTGATGACAGTGTAAATGATGAGGAAGAAGAAGGCTTACCGCTCATCGGTCGTGTGGCCGCAGGGGAGCCAATTCTGGCTGAGCAACATATTGAAGGTACTTATCGTGTTGATGCTAATATGTTTAAGCCTCAAGCTGATTTCTTATTAAAAGTATATGGCCAATCCATGAAAGATATCGGCATTTTAGATGGCGATCTTCTTGCTGTTCATAGCACAAAAGATGTGCGAAATGGACAGATTGTTGTTGCACGAATTGAAGATGAAGTGACAGTAAAACGCTTAGAACGCAAAGGTTCTGTTATTTATCTGCATGCAGAAAATGAAGAGTTTCAGCCGATTGTCGTTAATCTTGAAGAACAACCTCGTTTTGAAATTGAAGGGATTGCAGTAGGGATCATTCGTAATAACGCTTGGATGTAATGATGAAAGTGCGGTGAGAAAATAAAGTGTTTTTTGACCGCACTTTGTCTATTCTGGCTATTTGCCATTCGGCTTATTGCTCTCTATAATGCCAAAAAATTTTCAAATCAAGGAAGGAAACATGCAGTTTTCCAAAATGCATGGCCTTGGCAATGACTTTGTCGTTGTTGATGCTGTGACGCAAAATGCCTATTTTACCCCTGAAACCATTAAACGTTTAGCCGATCGTCATCGTGGTATTGGTTTTGATCAGCTTTTAATTGTTGAGCCACCTTATGATCCAGATTTAGATTTCCATTATCGTATTTTTAATGCAGATGGTAGTGAAGTGTCGCAATGTGGAAATGGGGCAAGATGTTTTGCGCGTTTTGTCACCTTAAAAGGGCTGACTAATAAAAAGGATATTGCAGTAAGCACGCAAAAAGGAAAAATGGTTTTAACGGTAAAAGAAGATGGGCAAATTTGCGTCAATATGGGCGAGCCGATTTGGGAACCGAATAAAATTCCTTTTGCTGCCAATAAATTTGAAAAAAACTATATTCTACGTACCGATGTTCAAACGGTGCTTTGTGGTGCAGTATCAATGGGCAATCCACATTGTGTTGTTCAAGTGGAGGATATTGAAACGGTTAATATAGCAGAATTAGGTCCACTCTTAGAAAGCCACGAACGTTTTCCTGAAAGGGTAAATGCTGGATTTATGCAAGTCGTCAATCGTAACCATATTAAGTTGCGTGTATATGAGCGTGGTGCAGGTGAAACACAAGCTTGTGGCAGTGGGGCGTGCGCGGCGGCGGCTGTTGGGATTATGCAAGGTTTGCTTGATAATAAAGTGCAAGTTGATCTACCTGGTGGTAGCTTGCTTATTGAATGGGAAGGCGTTGGCTCTCCACTTTATATGACGGGTGATGCGACTCATATCTATGATGGAAACATTCACCTTTAATCTCGCCTAGACGAGTCTTCATTAGGCACCTCTCCTTTTTTGTGGTATATGCCTCATCGATTCTACTGGTTCTGTATGATAACTTTTGATTTTGGTCAAGTTTTGTTTGAGTGTTGAACTCATCGTACGAGTGGGGATAATGCTAAAAAAGCCGTCTATTCTGACCGCACTTTTTTAGCCTTGACAGAGTCTTTCTCTCAGATCTTCTGCTGTTTTGCTGGTTTTAATTCGCTCAAAAACGATGCCCGCTTCAGGATATTCTTTATTGAGATAGCGTAGCCATTGTTTGATGCGGGCAACATGATAAAAACCGGAATCATGGAAATTTTCCATTTCCGCATATTTTTGCAAGATCTTTTGAATATCCGCCCAAGGCATTTTTTCGCAATTTTGTTTGAGTACAAGGCTTAAGTTTGGGATATTTAATGCACCACGTCCGACCATTAGATCTTTACACTCGGTCGCTTTTAAACATGCTTGACCATCTTCCCAACGCCAAATTTCACCATTAGCAATTACAGGGATCGCTAAGCGAGATCTCACTTCACCGATTTTTTCCCAATTAATGCGATCGGCACGATAGCCATCGGCTTTGGTTCGACCGTGAATGGTAATTTCAGTCGCGCCACCTTGTTGTACTGCATCGGCAATTTCAAACGCTTGTGAAGTACAATCCCACCCTAATCGTACTTTAACGCTAACAGGCAAGTGGCTAGGTACAGTTTGTCGTAAGGCTAGAGTCGCTTGATAAATTAATTCAGGTTGTTTGAGTAGGGCTGCACCTCCGTTACTGCCATTAACGGTCTTAGAAGGACAGCCACAATTTAAATCAATACCATGTGAGCCAAGTTCAATGGCACGATGGGCATTTTCAGCAAGACAGTTCGGATGTTGACCTAAAAGTTGGACGCGAACAGGTGTTCTAGAAGGTGTAAAACCCTGATTTTTGAGTTCAGGGCAAAGACGATAAAAGAGCTTTTCAGGTAAGAGTTGATCTACTACGCGGACAAATTCGGTGATGCAGAGATCGTATTCATTCACTTCGGTTAAAAGCTGGCGAACGAAAGGATCAAGTACCCCTTGCATGGGAGCGAGGATAACACGCACTATTTCCAGCCTTTCACTTTACAAATTAAATCGTAAGCAGCTTGGATTTGTTGTGCCTTTTCTTTAGCCATTTCCATCATTTCTGGCGGTAAGCCTTTAGCCACTAATTTATCCGGATGATGTTCATTCATTAAACGACGATATGCACGTTTTACAGCATTACGGTCATCGCTTTCACTCACACCCAGTACTTTATAAGCATCACTTAATGTTGGACCTGAAGATTGTTGGTATCCGCCTTGTTTTTGGTACTGATAGCCACCTTGCTGTTGATTGCCACCTTGTTGGTATTGGCGATAGAATCCACCTTGAGTAAATTGACGAGCTGCAATTTCCATTGCCAGCATTTGCTCAAACTGCATACGGGAAAGACCAAGCTCTTCAGCCACCACATAAAGGACTTCTTTTTCTGAGTCATGTAATTGAGAATCAGCAAATGCGGCTTGCACTTGTACGTGCAAGAACATTCTTAGTAAATCAGCCCGTTGTCCACATCCAATGCGGAATTCGCGAATCACCTGACGTAGTGGAAAATCGGTTGCTTTACCTCGACTAAATGCCTCTTGAGCAAGTTTGCGATGACTCTCATCTAATTGCATCTGGTTCATCAGCTGATTTGCCAGTTGGATATCTTCTTCCGTCACACGACCTTTGGATTTACTCAAATGCCCAAGTACCGCAAAAGTAGTTTGCATGAAAAGCGCTTGTCGGGTCGTTTTTTTCTTAAAAAAGCTTGAGTTAACAGAACCCATCTCATAAAGTTTTTTATCTGCGATTGAGCCTAAAATGAGTCCAGCGATGGCACCGAAAAAACCACCCCATTTGAAACCTAAAATAACCCCGATAATCTTTCCAAAAAAATACATTCTCTTCCCCTAAAGTGCGGTCAAAAAATAAGTCTTTTTGACAATAATGGGCAGACGTAAATGTCTGCCCTTACATTAATATGGCATTTTTCTTATTTTTCAAGTAGCAAATTACACACCATAACTTTCACGATAAGCCCGCATTGCCGGCAAATATTGCTGATAATCGACTTCGTTTTCAATGAATTGCATTAAATCATCAAAATCAATAATGGAAAGGACTTGGCACTGGTAGTCGCGTTCCACTTCTTGAATGGCGGAAAGTTCGCCTTTGCCTTTTTCTTTGCGATTTAATGCAATAAATACGGCGGCTAATTTGGCATTGTTGGCTTCAAGAAGCGC
This sequence comes from Haemophilus sp. SZY H56, assembly GCF_054332415.1. Classification (NCBI taxonomy): domain Bacteria; kingdom Pseudomonadati; phylum Pseudomonadota; class Gammaproteobacteria; order Pasteurellales; family Pasteurellaceae; genus Haemophilus; species Haemophilus sp. SZY H56. Next base: position 12,704 of record NZ_JBTGNX010000002.1, read on the forward strand.
CATGGATTCACGAATAGCCGTGCCGGCGGTGATGACATCATCGACTAATAACACATTGCCAGTTAATGGGCTGCCGATTAAATTACCACCTTCACCGTGATCTTTCGCTTCTTTGCGGTTAAAACAAACAGGTGTATCTCGGTTAAATTGATTGAATAGTGCAATGGAAACGCTCGTCGCAATCGGAATACCTTTATAGGCAGGTCCAAAAATAACATCAAAATCGACCGCACTTGATTGAATTGCCTTCGCATAGTATTCACCTAAGCGAGCAAGATCTGCGCCCGTGCTAAATAATCCAGCATTGAAAAAATAAGGGCTTTTTCGACCTGATTTTAGGGTAAATTCACCAAATTTGAGCACTTGGTGGCTCAACGCAAATTTAATAAATTCGATTTTGTAGCTTTCCATTTTTTGTTCCTATAAACCTAATGCTTGACGTTGTGCTGCGAAGATTTGTTCGCAGCCTTGTTTTGCTAAGCCCAATAAGGTGAGTAATTCTTCGTGGCTGAATGGTTCGCCTTCTGCCGTACCTTGCACTTCAATCATGCGGCCATCTTCCATCATCACAACGTTCATGTCTGTTTCAGCGGCTGAATCTTCCACATATTCTAAATCACACACAGCTTCACCTTCAACAATCCCAACCGAAATTGCCGCAACCAGACCTTTGATTGGATTGGTTTTTAATGTGCCGTTAGCGATTAAACCATTGATAGCATCACATAAAGCCACCGCTGCACCCGTGATAGACGCTGTTCTTGTACCGCCATCCGCTTGAATCACATCGCAGTCTAAGGTAATAGAACGTTCGCCAAGGGCTTCTAAATCAACCATTGCACGTAATGAACGTGCGATTAAGCGTTGAATTTCCATGGTGCGTCCACCTTGTTTGCCTTTTGCTGCTTCACGTTGCATACGGCTGTGTGTCGAGCGTGGCAACATGCCATATTCTGCTGTCACCCAACCTTGATTTTGTCCTTTTAAGAAACGCGGTACGCTTTCATCAACACTCGCCGTACACAATACTTTAGTATCACCAAATTCCACTAATACTGAGCCTTCAGCATGTTTTGTGTAATTACGGGTGATTTTAATTGGACGAGATTGATGATTTTCACGATTATTTGGACGCATTCTGAATTCCTTTATTTTTATTGATAAAAAAGCGTGCCTATTTTAGCACGCTTTTCACTGTTTTATGGATTTGCTTGCTCAAACTCACGAATTTTATTAAAGACATCTTGTAAATCTGAGCCGTAGTTGATTTTTTGCAATTCAGGAACAGAGTTTGATTTCACTAACATTCTTAGTGGTTGAAATTGCATATTGCACAAGTAGATTTGTTGATGTGGCAACATATGTTGTACAAAGTGAGTGAGTGCATGGATGCCCCCCGTATCGAGTACGGTCACGGCATCGCATTGTAATACGATATGTTTGATTTCGTGATCCGTATGTACGGTTTTATCATGCAAATCCGCAAAGAGTTTATCTGCCGCGGCAAAGAACAATGGGCCACTGATACGATAAGCTAACACATCATTCAGATCTTCTGGTGCAGGTTGTTCAATAGCTTTTGTCATTTCTGCAATGGTGCGGATAAATAAGAGGCTCGCCAATAATACGCCAACTGAGATGGCAATCACCATATCGAATAATACGGTGAGAATTAAGCAAGTGAACAACACCGCAATTTCATTTTTTGTTGACCGACGTGCTAAACGAATGATTTCAGGTACATTCGCCATATGCCAAGCTACCATTAATAGCAATGCAGCCATAGAAGAGAGTGGCAAATAAGACAGGGCATTCGCAAAGAATAATAGCGAGAATAAAACTAAGAGTGCATGAATTACACTGGCTATTGGTGATACAGCCCCAGATTTAACGTTGGCTGCAGAACGTGCAATTGCTGCAGTTGCCGTAATTCCGCCTAAGAATGGTGAAATAATATTACCTAAACCTTGAGCGAGTAATTCATTATTGGAGTGATGTTTTGTGTCAGTCATGTTATCTAAAATGACCGCACAAAGTAGTGACTCAATCGCACCTAATACTGCCATTGAAAAGGCTGCAGGTAAGAGAGTCTGTATGCGATCAAAATTCCAATTAATGATTTCCCCCTGCGCATTTGGAATATTCCAAGGTAAGGTAAATTCAGGCAAGACATTTGGAATACCGTTTCCCGTTGTACCATCGGCTAAGGTGTAGTGGAATGCTGTGCCAATGGTTTCAACCGAGAAACCAAATTGTCCTAAAGCTAATGCCATCAGTGTACCAATAATCACAGCTGGTAAATGACCAGGCACAGGTAAACGAAGTTTGTGCCATTGTGTGAGAACAAATAAGGTGACCACACCAACAGCGGTATCAGCCCAGCTAATCGTCGGAAGTGCGGTCAAAATAGCCTGTACTTTTTCAATATAGTGAGATGGCATTTGGGCAATATCTAAACCTAAGAAATCTTTGATTTGCAATGTACCGATAGTAATGCCAATCCCGCAGGTAAAGCCAAGTGTAACGGGGAGAGGTATATACTCAATTAACCGACCCAATCGAGACAACGCCATGATGATTAAAATAATCCCCGAAAGTAGCGTTGCCATGAGCAAGCCACTGAGTCCAAATTGTTGAGTAACGGGATATAAAATCACAACAAATGCCGCGGTTGGTCCAGAAATATTGAAACGCGATCCACCAGTTAATGCAATCACAATACCCGCTACGATAGCCGTATAAAGACCATGTTGTGGTGGAACACCGCTAGCGATCGCTAAGGCCATGGAGAGGGGAATTGCAATGACTCCTACTGTGAGTCCCGCAATAATATCTTTAATCAATTTTTGTTTTCCGTAACCTTCACGGAAAGATTCTTTCAATGCGCTAAATGGTTTTACAGCCAGAAACACATTTTTAGAAAAGAGAGATTTGATTTGCATAAAAATACGACGATGGAAAAGAGATAAGTTTATATTTTAGCTAAAAGGAATAGGATTTTTTATGTTCTAGCTCAAAAAACTTGACTAATCTTAGATAAATCTTTATATTTCACGCACTTCAAAACGGTGAGATGTCCGAGTGGTTGAAGGAGCACGCCTGGAAAGCGTGTATGTGCGAAAGTGCATCGGGGGTTCGAATCCCCCTCTCACCGCCACGAGCCTTGTCAAATAATGTCTTTCTTGTCAAAAAACAACGTAAAAACAATGATTTAGTTTTCTTTAATCTGTTTCTTTCGTTGGTCTATGTTTGTCTTTGTTTCCGTTTTTAACTCCCTAATTTACTCCCTCACTTTTTGGGCGTTTTTCGAGGGAGTTAAAACGGCTAAGTTTTAATCAAACAAAGGCTTTTTATCATGAAATTAAATAAACCATTCACCGACACTTTTTTACAGTCCCTAAAACCCAAAGCGAAAGAATACACAAAGCACGATGGCAAAGAATCAGGCTTAATGATTAGGGTAAAACCAAATAAAACGAAAACCTTTTACTTTGTTTATTCTTTTACTGGTAAATATAAGAAAATGAGCTTAGGAGAATATCCAACACTTTCTTTAACTTTTGCCCGAGAAATGGTGAAAGAATACAAAGGGCTTATTTATAGAAATATTGATCCGCTTGCTTATCGTAAAACATTACAAAACCCAGTAGAAGAAAAGCAACTCACCTTTTCAGAAATGGCAGAGAAATGGCGAGATAGGCGGGCTGAAAGCGGTCAATGTAAGCCATTTCCCTCGCAACGGCATTTTAATCACGCCACTTGCCAATTTAGCCCTTTATTTCACGAAAAACACCTCACGCCTATTTTTCATCAACCGCCCGGAACGAAATGTAGAAGAAGTGTATTTTTCAACAAGCCTTGATTTCTTGTTAGAGAATCACCGCCACGCCGTTTATATTGATGGGCTTGAGGTTCCTGAATAATGCAAACTATCGAAGAATCTGCTAAACAACTGCTGACTGCCACGCAATTTTTTATTAATCACAGCGTAAAAGGATTAATCGAAAGCGGCAAAGTGCAAAAGGACGATGAAGAACATTTAATGTTGGCTTTTATGGCACTCATGGCAGAAGAAGCGCAAGAATTTAAACAAGAATTCAACCGCACTTTACCAAACGAACCACGAGAAAGCCGAATATTCACTTTCTAATCCTCATAACGCCCCGGTAGTATAATCGGGGCTTTTTATTACCCAAAGAGAGCTTTTAAAAGTCTTTTTTGAGTGCTAATATAACAAGAAATAGCCACTCAAAAAAATAGGGGGAAGTATGGCAATTCACCAAATTTTGACACAACAAGCGGCAAGCATTAAGCAAAAAATTTGTAGGGTTTTATTTTGAAGAAGATACGCGGGAAAATTCCTATCTAATATTAGACAAGCGGAATCTACTTTTAGAAATGGGAGCTTTTCCAGAGAAAAAAATCATTGAATCTTTGCTCAAAGAAAAGCGATTAATCAGAACGGAACGAAAAGATAAGGATACATGGCGCAATGAATCAACCTATCCAACCTTGCAGGATAAAAATATTACAACACCAACAAAAAGAGGGTTAAAAATCACCCTACCATTGGAGGAATAAATAAAGGCGGTTCGATTGAATCGCCTTTTTATACAGTAGTGTATTTAACATAATACATAGTGATTATTAACCTTTTTAATTTTTTCTAAAGCAAACCAAAAATAACGGGGGAAAAGTGGGAAAGTGGGAAAATACAATAATCAATTCATAATTTTTATAATTAAATCAATATATTATATTGTTGTTTATAGTGTTTAATTTTTCCCCCCGTTTCCCACTTTTCCCACTTTCCCCCGAAAAATAGGGAGCCGCCAAAAAAATACAAGTAAGAAAAATACAACAAAATTTCTATACAGTGGTTATTAATCTTCTCAAGAATAAAATTTGACATCTAAATATTCAATCTTAATTTTCTAGTAAATCTGAATCTGATCACCGCTATATCTCATGTAAACGCATTGTCAAAAAAATGAACGCATAAAACAAAATTAAACGAAATTTAAAGATTGACCGTTAAAGCTCTTTTTCCCATAATCGCCCTTTGAACAAGGACAAATAACAGGAAAATTTATTTTTAACTCCCTGTATAACTCCCTAACGGGCTATGCAGAATATCAAAGTTTTAGACTACACAAGGCTTAAGAAGAAAAAATCGTTGTTCCCTCTCACCGCCATTCAAATATTTTCTTTTCTAAATTTAAAATCATTTTTTAACTAATCATTGTTGAGATCTGGAATTTACGCTATTTTGTCTTGCACAAAATATGCGTTGAATTGATTACTTTCGATAAAAAGCACATTAGAGAAATAATGACAGATGGAGATGAGTTATGGCACGCCCTAAAGGATTCGAACCTTTGACCCACGCCTTAGAAGGGCGTTGCTCTATCCAGCTGAGCTAAGGGCGCATTTCAAGGGTTACATCTTTTGTATGGCATTTCGAGGGAAATATAAAAGAAGTGGTCGGCGAGATAGGATTTGAACCTACGACCCACTGGTCCCAAACCAGTTGCGCTACCAAGCTGCGCTACTCGCCGACGATTGAGCATAATTATAGTGAGCTTTTCTTTTCAGTCAATTAATTTTTTTAGATTTATCTTTCAACTGCTCAAAATTATTCCAGTTTTTTCAACCGCACTTTTGTTGTCTTTGTAAAATAAGGCGTTCTCAGTTAAAATAGCAAACGTTTACTTAATTCCACCTAGAGGAAAAACGCATGACCGCCCAAATTATTTCAGGTACTGAACTATCAAAAAAAATCAAATCTGATGTTGCCAGTAAAATTGAACATTATCATGCTCAAGGTAAACGTGCACCAGGACTTGCAGTAATTTTAGTGGGTGCAGATCCTGCTTCTCAAGTCTATGTGGGCAGTAAACGTAAAAGTTGCGAAGAGATTGGAATGGTCTCGAAATCTTATGACTTGCCTGAAACAACAACAGAAGCAGAACTACTTCAACTTATAGATCAATTAAATGCAGATGAAACCATTGATGGTATTTTGGTTCAGCTTCCATTACCCGAACAGATTAATAGCGCATTCGTTATTGAACGAATTAGCCCTGAAAAAGATGTAGATGGCTTTCACCCTTATAATGTTGGACGTTTATGCCAACGTATTCCAACTTTACGGGCTTGTACCCCTTATGGCGTAATGAAATTATTGGAAACCACAGGTATTGATTTACACGGTAAACATGCCGTGATCGTTGGTGCATCAAATATTGTGGGACGTCCGATGTCGCTTGAATTATTATTAGCAGGCGCTACTGTTACGGTAACGCACCGTTTCACCAAAGATTTAGAGCATCATATTCGTCAGGCGGATGTGTTAGTCGTCGCTGTGGGGAAACCTCGTTTTATTCCTGGCGATTGGATTAAAGAAGGGGCAACCGTAATTGATGTAGGCATTAACCGTATTGATGGTAAATTGGTCGGTGATGTGGAATATGATGTAGCGATACAAAAAGCGTCTTATATTACGCCAGTACCGGGAGGAGTGGGACCTATGACGGTTGCTATGCTGATGTTTAATACACTTTATGCTTATGAACATAATAATCAACTTGTGTAAGAAATAAAAAAGTATAGTTAAATAGCACAATCAAAGTTATTTGGCTCCCAAAATCTAGACTTATTTACTTAAGACAGACCATGATAAGCAACGGCGGATTGCTAATTTCTGTTCGAGTATACAATCATATTCCAGATGATATGATACTATCAAATTGTTCTTTTAGTAGGTTGTATTTGAAATATTGTGAGTTATTGGATAATAAAAAACCCTGCCTAAGCAGGGTTCTTCACACAGATTCAAATTATTTTGTACCTGGGATTTTGAAACGGCTGTTAAAGCGTTCAACACGACCACCAGTATCAACAACACGTTGTTTACCAGTGTAGAATGGGTGGCAGCTACCGCACACATCAAGGTTGATATCTTTGCCTAAAGTTGAACGAGTTTTGATCACGTTACCGCAAGAACAAGTTGCAGTGATCTCTTTATATTCTGGATGAATACCTTGTTTCATAGAAAACCTCAAACTGAAGCCACGCCGCTATAAATGCTTTCCACTTACACCGCGTGAGTTAATAATCGCCGATAATCCGGCACCAAATAGACTGCGAATTATACTGAAAAAATCAAATTGATCAAGAGGTGCGCTTTAGTGATAGAATCATCGCCAAGTTCTTACTTATTTTGACTGCATTTTAGGAAAGTTATGTTAGCCCAATCCTCTGTTGATGTCCCTTTTGCCCACTCAGTTTTACAATGGTATGAAAAGTTTGGGCGTAAAAATTTGCCTTGGCAACAAAATAAAACCCTTTATGGTGTTTGGCTTTCCGAAGTAATGTTACAACAAACCCAAGTTTCTACTGTTATTCCTTATTTTGAGCGATTTATCAAAACCTTTCCTAATGTGACCGCACTTGCTAATGCATCACAAGACGAAGTGTTACATCTGTGGACGGGACTCGGTTATTACGCCCGTGCAAGAAATTTACATAAAGCCGCTCAAACCATTAGAGATGAATATCAAGGTGAATTTCCTACACAATTTGAGCAAGTTTGGGCATTAACAGGCGTGGGGCGATCGACGGCAGGAGCAATTTTATCTTCTGTACAAAATCAACCTTATCCGATTTTAGACGGTAATGTAAAACGCGTCCTTTCTCGTTATTTTGCTGTAGAAGGTTGGCCTGGTGAGAAGAAAGTCGAAAATCAATTATGGCAGTTGAGCGAACAGGTTACACCAACAACGAGAGTCGCTGAATTTAATCAAGCGATGATGGATATCGGTTCGGCTATTTGCACCCGAACAAAACCTAAATGTGATCTTTGTCCTCTAAGTAACGATTGTTTAGCCAATAAACTCGAAAAGTGGACAGCGTTTCCTGGAAAGAAACCCCAAAAATCGTTGCCGGAAAAGCAGAGCTATTTTTTGATTTTATCTCATCAAGGAAAAGTCTGGTTAGAACAGCGTGAAAGCAAAGGCTTATGGGGTGGATTGTATTGTTTCCCTCAGTTTGATGATAAACAAACATTGCTGAATTTTCTGAACGAACAAGGAATTACCGAATATCAAGAATGGGTGACTTTCCGTCATACGTTTAGTCATTTTCATCTAGACATTCATCCTATTTATGTTGAAGTCGATCGAAAATCTGAAGATGGCGATCGTTCAGATTGGAAAAAATTGTCAGAAAAAGGAAAAGAATCTCGATCTGGTCTATTAAGTGCGGTCAAATATTGGTATGATCCAACGTCACCAGAACAGATCGGGTTAGCTCAGCCTGTGAAAAATTTATTAACGCAATTTGTAAGGAATTATTATGGCTAGAACCGTTTTTTGCGAATATTTGAAACAAGATGCAGAAGGGTTGGATTTTCAACTGTATCCCGGTGAATTAGGTAAACGTATTTTTAATTCAATTAGTAAACAAGCATGGGGCGAATGGATCAAAAAGCAAACCATGTTAGTGAATGAGAAAAAGCTCAATATGATGAATGCCGAACATCGAAAATTATTAGAAGAAGAAATGGTGAATTTCTTATTTGAAGGCAAGGAAGTGCATATTGAAGGTTACGTTCCCCCATCTAAATAACAAAAGATTATGAAAAAGTATTTATTATTGGCGCTACTTCCGCTTTTATATGCTTGTAGCGACTCGCCAAGCCATCGACGTGGCATTAATTATGACGAAGTGTTTGCAAAAGACACGCAAGGTTTAGATATTTTAACGGGTCAATTCTCTCACAATATCGATCGTATTTGGGGAGTAAATGAACTTTTAGTGGCGAGCCGTAAAGACTATGTGAAATATACAGACTCTTTCTACACACGTAGCCACGTAAGCTTTGATGAAGGTTCAATCATCATTGAAACACAAAAAGATCTTAATCGCTTACATAATGCGATTGTCCATACTTTATTGATGGGCTCGGATGCGAAAGGTATCGACTTATTCGCTTCTGGTGATGTACCGATCAGTACGCGTCCTTTCTTATTAGGTCAGGTAGTGGACAATAATGGCCAACAAATTGCTAACCAAGTTATCGCAAGCAACTTCGCCACCTATTTAATCCAAAATAAATTACAAACTCGCCGCCTGCAAAATGGTAACACCGTGCAATTTGTGGTGATCTCAATGATTGCGAATCACGTTGAAGTGCGTGCACAAAAATATCTTCCATTGGTACGTAAAGCCGCAGAGCGCTATGGTATTGATGAAAGCTTGATCTTAGGTATTATGCAAACAGAATCTAGCTTCAACCCCTACGCAATCAGTTATGCGAATGCGATTGGCTTAATGCAAGTGGTGCCAAGTACGGCTGGTCGTGATGTGTTTGCCATGAAAGGTAAAGGTGGACAACCATCAGCTCGTTATCTGTATGATCCTGCAAATAATATTGATGCGGGTGTATCTTATTTATGGATTCTACAAAATCAATATTTAGATGGTATTACGAATCCAACTTCTAAACGTTTTGCAATGATTTCTGCTTATAATAGTGGAGCTGGAGCAGTGTTGCGGGTATTTGACAGTGATAAATATGAAGCTATTTATAAAATCAATCAAATGTATCCTGAACAGGTATATCGTATTCTCACTACGGCACATCCATCTTCACAAGCGAGAAATTACTTGTTGAAAGTAGATTCAGCACAAAAGAAATTCCGTGTAAGACGATAATTTCGGTGATTAAATACAATGCTCGAAAGAATTTTCGGGCATTATTTTTTTAGAAAGAGCGGTTATTTTTAATTGAGTTTTCAAAAAACGTTCTTTTTATAGACGTTTTGGTTATTAACCATTCAAACAAACTAATTTTTTCACTTTTTTTGAATTTAGTTGTTGACCAATACTCAAAAAAATAGTTTAATACGCTCCGTTGTCAGGCAGTAGCCAATAACGATAACGCCTCGATAGCTCAGTCGGTAGAGCAGGGGATTGAAAATCCCCGTGTCGGTGGTTCGATTCCGCCTCGAGGCACCATTTCCTCCTTAGTTCAGTCGGTAGAACGGTGGACTGTTAATCCATATGTCGCAGGTTCGAGTCCCGCAGGAGGAGCCAAATTTTAAGAAGCCGCTATTTAATTAGCGGCTTTTGCTTTTCTCTTTGCAAAATATAATTTCTTCATTTCTTTCCAAATAAAAAAATAAATTTTTTCTTAGTATTTTTTTGATCTAGATAAATATTTATAAAAATAATTCAAATAAATTTGTTATGTAGATCACATTTTTATCTTTTATACTTTGCATTCCTTTTTAATCCCTTTCATAATATCGCCGTCATTCAATAAGTGCTTATTAAATGAACAGTTTATAACTAACTCTATAAGGATTCAATATGAATACAATAACTAATAAAAAGTGGAATAAATTTGATGTCGCATGGGTATTAAATTTATTTGGTACTGCCGTTGGTGCCGGTGTGTTATTTTTACCTATTAATGCGGGGATGGGTGGTTTTTGGCCATTAATTATAATGGCGATTCTAGTGGGGCCAATGACTTATTTTGCTCATCGAGGCTTGGCTTATTTCGTATTATCTTCTTCTAAACCTGGCAGTGATATTACTGAAGTAGTTGAAGAACATTTTGGTCCAACAGCAGGAAAATTAATTACACTCTTGTATTTTTTTGCGATCTTTCCTATTTTATTAATTTATGGAAACGGTATTACTAATACGGTTGATTCTTTTATCGTAAACCAATTAGGTATGGCTTCACCAAACCGTGTAATTCTTTCTTTTGTATTAATTGCGGTATTAATTTCGGTAATGCTGTTCAGTGAAAAAGTAATGTTGAAAATCACTGAATTATTAGTTTATCCATTGGTATTGATTCTCTTTGCATTATCAATCTATCTCATTCCTCAATGGAATGCATCAATGCTTTATGAGCTTCCTACTACTGGTGGTTTTATCACTACATTGTGGTTAACTATCCCAGTATTAGTCTTCTCTTTTAACCATTCTCCGGCAATTTCTTCTTTCACGCTTTCTCAACAACGTGAATATAAAGATTTTGATACAACGGAATATCACATTGGTCATACAGAGAAAGGGGCTTCAACTATATTACTTTTCTTCGTGATGTTCTTTGTGTTTAGCTGTGTATTAACGTTAACACCGGTAGAGTTATTAGAGGCAAAAGCACAAAATATCAGTATCTTGTCTTATCTTGCGAATAAATTTGATAATCCATACATTTCTTATTTTGCACCATTAGTGGCTTTCTTAGCGATTACGAGTTCATTCTTTGGCCATTATTTAGGGGCTCGTGAAGGTTTAGAAGGTTTATACCTCAAAATGAAAGGTGAAAGTGTAAATCGTAAAAAATTAAATTATGGTACTGCAGTATTCTTCTTATTAACATTATGGGGCGTAGCAATCATTAACCCAAGTATTTTAGGTTTGATTGAATCCCTTGGCGGCCCAATTATTGCGATGATCCTTTTCATTATGCCAATGTATGCTATCCGCAATGTACCTGCGATGAAACGCTATCAAGGTCGTTTTAGCAATGTATTTGTAACAGTAATGGGATTAATTGCTATCTCTGCGGTCGTATATGGATTATTATAAGCGACTTTTTAGGTTAGCTTAGGATTGAAAATAATATGATTAGTGTATTTGATATGTTTAAAGTGGGGGTTGGGCCATCCAGCTCCCATACTGTAGGCCCGATGAAAGCGGGTAAACAGTTTATTGACGATTTAATCGAGCAAGGTAAATTTGATGCAGTCGCAACCTTGCATGTGGATGTGTATGGGTCTCTTTCAATGACGGGGCTTGGTCATAATACAGATATTGCGATCATTATGGGATTAGCTGGTTATCTACCACACGATGTAGACATTGATTTAATCCCAACATTTATCGAACAGGTTAAACAAACCAAAAAACTGTCGATTGCACAGGGTAAAAAAACGGTTAATTTCGATTGGGATGCCAATATGGTATTCCATAATTCCTTTTTATCATTGCATGAAAATGGCATGACAATTACCGCATTGGATGCTGAACGTAATGTGCTTTACCGTCAAACCTATTATTCTATCGGTGGTGGTTTTATCGTAGATGAAGCGCATTTTGGTCAAGAGGAAGAGAATCCTGTAGCCGTGCCATATCCTTATCAATATGCTGAAGATATTTTGAAACATTGTCAGGAAAATGGCTTAATGCTTTCTACAGTGATGATGAGAAATGAGTTAGCATTACGTGATAAAAAAGAGGTTGAAGCGCATTTACATAATGTTTGGAAAACCATGAAGGATTGTATTGAGCATGGTGTCAATACAGAAGGCGTGTTACCAGGACCATTAAAAGTGGCACGTCGTGCACCGTCACTTTATCGTCTCTTGCAAGCTAATAGTAATCGTCTTGCAAATGATCCAATGCATGTCATCGACTGGGTAAATATGTTTGCCCTTGCCGTAAATGAAGAAAATGCTGCGGGTGGACGAGTTGTGACCGCACCAACAAATGGTGCCTGTGGTATTGTGCCGGCTGTACTTTCTTATTATGAAAAATTTGTAGGCCCTTTAACACAGGATGTGATTGAGCGCTACTTATTAGCTGCAGGTATGATTGGTTCACTTTATAAGATGAATGCGTCTATTTCTGGTGCAGAAGTTGGCTGCCAAGGTGAAGTGGGTGTAGCATGTTCAATGGCTGCAGCGGGTTTAACTGAAATCCTAGGCGGTACGCCAGTACAAGTGTGTATTGCAGCTGAAATTGCGATGGAACATAATCTGGGCTTAACTTGCGACCCTGTTGGTGGACAAGTACAAGTACCTTGTATTGAACGTAACGCGATTGCTTCAGTGAAAGCGATTAACGCTAGTCGTATGGCATTACGCCGGACCACAAATCCTCGTGTAACCTTGGATAAAGTGATCGAAACCATGTATGAAACAGGTAAAGACATGAATGCCAAATATCGCGAAACATCGAAAGGTGGCTTAGCGGTGAAAGTGGTGTGTTCTTAAGATGTCATTGATAATAAAAGAGCGGTCAGATCAGTTTGACCGCTCTTTTTTATTTTCCTTTCACATCAATAATCACTACTTCTGATTGAGATCCTAAGCGCATTGGAATGCCCCAGAAGCCGTAACCTGAAGTGACAAATACATGTGGATTACCAATCTTTTCATAGCCATAATCCAAACGATACATCATTTTTGTGATTATACTGGCGGGGAATATTTGCCCTTTATGTGCATGTCCTGAAACTTGAATATCAAGCGGAAGTGAAGCATGTTTTTCGATATCTGTTGGGCGGTGATCTAAGAGAATAGTCGGTAAGTCAGTGTTCACTTGTTTTAATAATGTTTCGGTACTCGGTCTATTACGAGTCAGATTATCGTTTCGTCCAATAAGCACCAATTCATTATTTAACGTTAATGTTTCATCTTTTAACATGGTGATACCTGCTTTGCGAATTTCCTGATCAATTCGATCTTGGTCTCCAAATAAATCGTGATTGCCTAATGTGGCATAAACGCCCATCGGGGCCTTGAGTTTTGCCAGATGAGGTTGCATTTTTTCCGCTAAATAGGCATTAACGTTATCGTCCATAATATCGCCAGGCAGTAAAATGATATCGACCTTTTCCTGCTGCATAATATCAGCCAGTTTATCCAATTCTTTTCCGCCAAATAATTTGCCTAAGTGGAGGTCGCTTGCCATGCCAATTCGTAATGGTTTAATCGGTTTATCTAGTGTAATTTCATAATGAATAACACGGGTTACATAGGCGTTATACACACTTAAGACAATGATACCAATAAATAAAATTGGGTAAGCAATACGCAAAGTGCGGTCGATTTTGGTAATGGATTTGGATTTTCGGAAAAGAAAATGAATACATCCGACGGCGATACTCGCAAAGGCTGAAAAAAGGAGTAGCGCGAGCATTAAAGCAATAAGTCGAAATACCGTAAAAAGCTTTAAAAAATGGCAAATAACCAAGGCATTAGGAAGCAAAAAACAGGTGAAGGTAATCGCTCGTCTTGTCTTTTGGGTGAGTGGTTTGTTCAGCCACCAAATCAGCGTTTTATTAAAAATATAAATCAGCAGTTGTAACAAAATAATAGCTGCCGTAAATATAAAGTAATAACGAGTTTCCATTAGCGATTCCTAAATAAAAGTGCGGTCATTTTTAACCAAGTTTTGGAGTGTGGAATAATAAATTTCTCTGTTCCCAAAGGCAAATTTTTTCGCTAAAATGCGGCTCGTTTTAGTTAATTTAAGAAGGAAAATCCAATGTTTGGAAAAGGCGGTTTAGGCGGCTTAATGAAACAAGCCCAACAAATGCAAGAAAAAATGCAAAAAATGCAGGAAGAAATTGCCCAATTAGAAGTAACAGGCGAAAGCGGTGCGGGTTTAGTAAAAATCACGATTAATGGTGCGCACAACTGCCGTCGTATTGAGATCGATCCTTCTTTAATGGAAGACGACAAAGAAATGTTGGAAGATTTAATCGCTGCCGCATTCAACGATGCAGTCCGTCGTGCAGAAGAATTGCAAAAAGAAAAAATGGCGTCTGTGACCGCAGGCATGCCATTACCTCCAGGAATGAAACTTCCATTTTAATTCATTGGGTGTGTGAGTTTATCGGTTCACACACCATCCATTTTCTCCCATCATAAATATTATGCAAAGCAGTCCACTTTTAGAACATCTTATTGAAAATCTCCGTTGCTTGCCGGGTGTTGGCCCTAAATCAGCGCAGCGTATGGCTTATCATCTTTTACAGCGTAATCGTAGCGGTGGGATGAATTTGGCACGTGCATTAACGGAAGCGATGTCTAAAATTGGACATTGTTCACAGTGTCGTGATTTTACCGAAGAGGAAACATGCAATATTTGTAACAATCCTCGCCGTCAAAATTCAGGTTTGCTTTGCGTGGTGGAAATGCCGGCTGATATCCAAGCAATTGAGCAAACAGGCCAGTTTTCTGGACGTTATTTTGTCTTAATGGGGCATTTATCGCCTTTAGATGGTATTGGGCCAAAAGAGATTGGTTTGGATTTATTGCAAAAACGTCTGGTAGAAGAATCTTTCCATGAAGTGATTTTAGCGACCAATCCAACGGTAGAAGGCGATGCCACAGCCAATTATATTGCTGAAATTTGCCATCAACATAATATTAAAGTAAGCCGTATTGCTCACGGGATCCCTGTCGGTGGGGAATTAGAAACTGTGGACGGCACAACCTTAACCCACTCTTTCTTAGGTCGTCGTCAGATCGACTAATCTTATGCGCCTGTTTATTGCCGAGAAACCCAGTCTTGGGCGAGCTATTGCCGATGTATTGCCAAAACCTCATCAACGTGGTGATGGTTTTATTAAATGCGGCAATGATGATGTTGTGACTTGGTGCGTGGGGCATTTGCTCGAACAGGCAGAGCCGGATGCCTACGATCCGAAATTCAAACAATGGCGTTTAGAACATTTACCCATCATTCCTGAAAAATGGATTCTGTTACCGCGAAAAGAAGTCAAAAAACAACTTTCTGTGGTGGAAAAACTGATTCATCAAGCTGATGTTTTAGTTAACGCAGGTGACCCGGATAGAGAAGGGCAGTTGCTGGTGGATGAAGTGTTTAGTTATGCCAATTTATCAGCGGAAAAACGTGATGGCATTTTACGTTGTCTGATTAGCGATCTTAACCCAAGCGCGGTCGAAAAAGCGGTACAAAAACTCCAACCGAATCGTCATTTTATTCCATTAGCCACCTCTGCACTGGCGCGTGCTCGTGCGGATTGGCTTTATGGTATTAATATGACTCGCGCTTATACCATTCGCGGTCGCCAAGCGGGTTATGATGGTGTGCTTTCTGTTGGGCGAGTGCAGACCCCCGTATTAGGTTTGATTGTTCGACGCGATTTGGAAATTGAACATTTCCAACCAAAAGATTTCTATGAAGTGTTGGCATGGATAAAAGACGAAAAAACATCTGAAAATCCGACCGCACTTTTTTCTGCACTTTGGCAACCAAGTAAAGCTTGCGAAGACTACCAAGATGAAGATGGTCGTGTGCTGTCTTTAGGCTTAGCCGAAAATGTGATGAAACGCATTACCGATCAACCTGCCGAAGTGACCGAATATGTAGATAAGCGCGAGAAAGAAACTGCCCCTTTGCCTTATTCATTGTCAGCATTGCAGATTGATGCAGCAAAACGTTTTGGTATGTCAGCGCAAAGCGTGTTAGATACCTGTCAGCGTTTATATGAAACCCATCGTTTGATTACCTATCCTCGTTCTGATTGTCGCTATTTGCCGGAAGAGCATTTTGCTGAGCGACATAAAGTGATGAATGCCATTTCACTGCATTGTCAGACTTATCAAACCTTGCCATCGGTGGTGGATAGCGAGCAGCGTAATCGTTGCTGGAATGATAAAAAAGTGGAAGCGCACCATGCGATTATTCCGACGGCTAACACACGCTCGAGCAATTTAAGCATTGATGAACAACGTATTTATGAATTGATTGCACGCCAGTATTTATTGCAGTTCTGTCCCGATGCGGAATATCGTAAAAGCAAAATTACCTTAAGTATTGCGGGTGGTACTTTTGTGGCGCAAGCTCGTAACTTGCAAACAGCAGGTTGGAAAGCGTTGCTTGGCAAAGAAGACGAAGATGAAAATCAAGAGCCGTTATTGCCGATCGTGAAGAAGGGGCAGATCCTGTATTGTGAACGAGGCGAAGTGGTGAGCAAAAAAACGCAACCGCCAAAACCATTTACCGATGCGACATTGCTTTCCGCCATGACAGGGATTGCACGTTTTGTGCAAGATAAAGAATTGAAAAAAATTCTGCGTGAAACGGATGGGCTTGGCACAGAAGCCACCCGTGCAGGTATTATTGAATTGCTGTTTAAACGCGGTTTTTTGACGAAAAAAGGACGCAATATTCACAGCACAGAAACAGGGCGGATCCTCATTTCAGCTTTGCCGGATATTGCTACGCAACCTGACATGACGGCACATTGGGAAGCGCAATTAACCGATATCAGCCAAAAACAGGCGAGTTATCAGCAATTTATGTTTACGCTTAATCAAATGCTGCCGGATTTAGTGCGTTTTGTTGATTTCACCGCATTACGTCGTTTAAGTCAGATTTCAAAAGGTTTAAGCACACCAGCAACAAAACGAAAAAGAGCGGTCAAAAATCGGAAGATTTACATGCTGAAAAGTGATTAAACTTAATACAATTAAGCAAAAAAAATGGGAAAGCGCTTGCGAAAAGCAAGAATTTTATATAACATTCACCACCAGTTTTCCTGCGAAATTGCAATTTATAAGAAGAAAGAATAATGTACAATATTTTATTATTTGTTTATGTATTAATTTGTATCGCCTTAATCGGCTTTATCCTTGTTCAACAAGGTAAAGGTGCGAACGCAGGTGCGTCATTTGGCGGCGGTGCATCAGGTACGATGTTTGGTTCTGCAGGTGCAGGTAACTTCTTAACCCGTACCAGTGCAATCTTAGCAACTGGCTTTTTTGTGATTGCTTTAGTGTTAGGTAACATTAACTCTCACCGTGGCAACGTACAAAAAGGTTCGTTTGACGATTTATCTCAAACTGCTGAACAAGTTCAACAACAGCAACAACAAGTTGCTCCAGCGGTTGAAAACAAAAATAATGATATTCCGCAATAAGGAATAAAAACAGAATAAACGCTCTGGTGGTGGAATTGGTAGACACGCTATCTTGAGGGGGTAGTGGCCGCAGGCCGTGCGAGTTCAAGTCTCGCTCAGAGCACCAACTATAAACCGACTTAATTAAGTCGGTTTTTTTTCGCCTAAAATTTGTTTAGACCGCTAGTTATTATCCCCTGTTTTAGTTACAATCGGTCAATTTCTTTTTCTTTAGAAACCCATTAGGAGAGCATTATGAACTTCCCTCAAATCGCCCAACAAGTGATTGATAAACTTGGCGGCAAAGAAAACATCGCCACAGCAGCACATTGCGCAACGCGTTTACGTATTGTGTTAAACGATGAAAGCAAAGTGGACAAAGAAGGCATTGATAATATTGAAGGCGTGAAAGGGCAGTTTGCTGTCGCGGGTCAATATCAAATAATCTTTGGTTCAGGTACGGTGAATAAAGTCCATGCTGAACTTACTAAATTACTTGGTATCGGCGATGTGAGTAAAGCCGAAGTGGCTGAAGCAGCATCAGGCAACCAAAACTTATTGCAACGTTTGGTGAAAGGCTTAGCGGATATTTTCGTGCCAATCATTCCAGCAATCGTCGCAGGCGGTTTGTTAATGGGTATTCACTCCATGCTTACAGCGAAAGGTTTCTTCGTTGATGAATTAAGCGTGATTGATATGCACCCAGGTCTAGCGGATTTGGTGGACTTCATTAATACCATCGCGAACGCACCGTTTGTGTTCTTACCTGTATTACTTGGTTTCTCTGCAACCCGTAAATTCGGCGGTAACCCGTTCTTAGGGGCAGCACTTGGGATGTTATTAGTTCACCCTGCATTAGCAGATGGTTGGAACTACGCATTAACCCTTGCTCAAGGCAAAATCCAATACTGGAATGTATTCGGTCTTGAAATTGAAAAAGTCGGCTATCAAGGCACGGTTATCCCAACATTAGTTTCTGCTTGGGTGTTAGCAACCTTAGAAAAAACCTTCCGTAAGTTTGTACCTTCTTATTTAGATAACCTCATTACCCCATTATTCTCGCTCTTTATTGCGGGCTTCTTAGCATTCACCGTAATTGGTCCAATCGGTCGTGAAGCAGGTTCATTAATTGCATCAGGCTTAACTTGGTTATATGACACCTTAGGTTTCGTGGGCGGCGCGATCTTCGGGGCATTCTATGCACCAATCGTTATCACAGGTATGCACCAAACCTTCATTGCGGTTGAAACACAATTATTAGCTGAAATGGCAAATACAGGAGGTACCTTTATTTTCCCAATCGCCGCGATGTCAAATATCGCACAAGGTGCGGCCTGTTTAGGTGTGGCAGTCGCATTAAAAGATCCAAAAGTACGCTGTTTAGCGGTACCATCAGGAATTTCTGCATTATTAGGGATTACTGAACCGGCAATGTTCGGGGTGAACTTACGTTATCGTCAGGCTTTCTTTGCAGCGATGATTGGTTCAGGCTTAGCAAGTGCCTTTATCGCATTCTTCAATGTAAAAGCCATTGCATTAGGCGCAGCAGGTTTCTTAGGTATTCCATCGATCAAACCGGATAGCCTTGCAATGTACAGCATTGGTATGGTGATTTCATTTGTGGTGGCATTCACGCTTTCAGTCATTTTCGTGAAACGTGCACAAGCAAAAGCATAATCGAAATAAAAAAGAAAAAGCACGAGTTTAACCTCGTGCTTTTTTGTTTGGAAAAATGCGTCTAAAAACGACCGCACTTTCAGTGAGAATTAGCCTTCTCGACAATTTAACCAAGCTGTTCTCATGCCTTGATTGTTTTTGTAATACACCGAATTATGCTCACGCGCAATCAGATCCACATGGCTTCCATCAATTGGCTCATAAGAGCGATAAATCACTTCAAAGCGATTTCCGCGTGCATTTAAGGTGCGATTTTCCACATGATCAAACGGCACCGCTTTTCCACCGTCTAATTGGAAATAAATACCAAAATTATCTTTCATGCGGCTTTCTCTTGAAAGCGGGAAGTAAGTCGTTAAATAAGAATTCGAGCCCGTTTCTGAATTACGGCAAGAATAGTAATAACGTTTGTAATCTTTCGGATTGTTTAATTCCGCTTGGCTAATGTTATTTTTAAGGAATCGGGTCTTAACGGTTTTCTTTGGTTGTTGTGTTGTGGTACAAGCAAACAAACCTACGAATGCAGCCGTGAGTAATGCTATTTTCAATTTATTCATCGATAAAGTTCCGAGAGTAGAGTGAATGAGAAAGGGAATATGATAGCGGAAATTGGGGATTGTGCAAGATATTGAATGTCTATGATTGGTTTTGATTAAAGTACAGTTAGTTTTTTAGTAAATTTTATTTGTTTTATATTTATAAAATATAAGTAGAATTATACTCTTAATATTTCTATTATGTGACTAGATAATAAATTATTTATATGGAGTATTCAATGCTTAAAAAACTTAAATTACAGGCAGGGACATATCCTAGCTCAGATGAAAACTTGGAAATAGAACTTAGCCCTGTGACTGTTTTTATTGGACCAAATAATAGTGGTAAATCTCAGGCCTTAATTGAAATAGAAGGATGGATAGCTAATGGAGAAACAGAATTATTAAATGTAATTAGTAACTTAGAGTTTGAACGTTTAACCCGCGAGCAAGTTTATGAAAAAATGTTAGATAGAATAAAAATTGCTCCTTCAAAGGGTTTTACTCCCTATAGTAACGATTATTTCTTGATTGGAAAGTATGGTAAGAATAATCAGATTTATTTGCCTGATTTAATCAATACTGCGCTATCTCCAAATAAGGAGAACTTCAAAAATTCACAATTAGCAAAAGTTTTATCTTATTTTACAACAAGGCTTGATGGATATAGTAGATTATCTTTAGTTAATTCACAAAATGCGGGTGATTTGCAAGGAGATCCTATAGACAGTTTTTCTAAATTATTTAAGGATCAGGTATTAATGTCTAAAGTTAGAGATGTTATTTATGGTGCTTTTAGAAAGTATTTAGTAATTGATCCTACTAGTTTCGGCAATCTTAGATTGAGATTGTCTGAAGAAGAACCTAAAGATAGTTTAGATAAAAGTCTTACTGAGGAGGCAATCGCTTTTCATAAGAATGCAATTTTAGTGGAGAATGCTAGTGATGGTGTTAAAGCATTTATAGGAATTATAATAGCTTTAATTGCCGGAGAGTCTGATTTCATATTAGTTGATGAACCAGAGGCATTCTTACATCCAACACTATCCTATAAATTAGGTAAAGAGATCACATCCATATTAAATAATGATAAAAGACTATTTGTTGCAACCCATAGTGCTGATTTCTTGATGGGGTGTGTACAAAGTAATGTTGGTATTAATATCGTGAGACTTACTTATGGGACTCAGGGGGCAACAGCGAGAATTTTAACGCAAGATAAGTTGAAACCTTTGATGCAAAATCCATTATTACGTTCAATAGGTGTTTTTAATGCGCTCTTCTATAATGCGGTTGTAGTTACTGAAGCCGATGCTGATAGAGCTTTTTATCAAGAAATTAATGAACGTTTATTAAAGGAAAAAGATCCAAGAGGGATTGAAGGATGTTTGTTTCTAAATGCTCAAAATAAACAGACTGTTTGGGATATTGTTAAGCCATTAAGAGATTTAGGTATTCCTGCGGTTGGGATTGTTGATATTGATGTTATTAAAGAAGGGGGCGTTAATTGGAATAAAGTTTTAGATGGTATATATATTCCTGAGCGAAATAAAAGCTCCTTCAGAACAAATAGGGAAAATCTAGTAAACGCATTTGATGGAAAAGATTTTAAACGTAGTGGTGGAATTAATTTATTAACAAAAGAAGATCAAGAATTCTGTTCAAATTTCTTTGATAATTTAATGGAATATGGGAGTTTTGTTGTTCCAATAGGAGAAGTTGAGAATTGGTTAAGTGATCTTGATATTGATAGAAATAAAAACGGTTGGCTAAGAAATATTTTTGAAAAGATGGGAGATGATCCTAGTTCTGATCACTATATTAGACCAACTCATAATGATGTTTGGGATTTTATAGGAAAAATATCACAATGGATTAATAATCCAAACAGAAAGGGGATTCCAAAATAGTTTTTATCAATACATATGAAAGACCACCTAATTTTAGGTGGTCTTCTTACTTTAATAAGGCATATTTACTTCATCGCCACACCCAACCACTTCATCATCTCTCTCTCATCCCAACCTTTACGTTTGGCATAATCTTGAGCCTGGTCTTCATCAATGCGACCTAAAGTAAAATAGTTGCTTGCAGGGTGGGTGAAGTACCAACCGCAGACGGAAGCTGCCGGCCACATGGCATAGCTTTCGGTGAGTTTCATGCCGATGCGTTGTTCAACTTCTAATAAATCCCAAATCAAGGCTTTTTCCGTGTGTTCTGGGCAGCTTGGGTAACCAGGTGCAGGGCGGATGCCGACATAGTTTTCATTGATTAAACCTTGATTGTCGAATTCTTCTTGCGTGTAGCCCCAAATGCGGGTGCGAAGCTCAAAGTGCAGGTATTCTGCCATAGCTTCGGCTAAGCGGTCGCCTACGGCTTGTAGCAAGATGGCGTTGTAGTCATCGCCTGCCGCTTTATAGCCTTCCACTAGCTCCATTTCTTCAATACCCGCACAGACGGCGAACATGCCGAACCAGTCTTTTTTACCGCTTTCGCGATCGGCGATAAAGTCGCTTAAGCAGAAGTTAAATGGGCTTTTGCTGTTTTTGCCACGTTCGGTTTGTTGGCGTAAGCCGTAAGCCGTGCCAATGGTTTGCGTGCGTTCTTCATCAGCGAAAAGCACCACATCATCGCCTACACGTTCTGCAGGGAAGATACCTAAAATACCGCTTGGGTTGAGTTTGTGGTTTTGCTCTAATTCATCTAAAACCACTTGCGCATCATTCCAAACTTTGCGTGCTTCTTCGCCGCCTTCTGGATAATCAAAGGCATCAGGATAGCCGCCCATCAAGCCCCAAATGCGGAAGAATGGCGACCAGTCGATAAATTTACGCAGCTCAGCAATCGGCACGTTTTTAAATTCCACAATGCCAGTTTGATTTGGTTTTGGTGGCACATAATCTGCCCATTCTCCACCAAAGCCATCAAAGCGGTTTGCACGTGCATCTTCAATGCTCAATTGCTTACGCAGTGGTTTTCGGTTAGAGAAAGATTGCTGAATTTTCTCGTAATCTTTCTTGAATTGTTCCCATAATGCCGCACGGCTTTCTGGGTTCATCAAGGTCGCGCATACAGTTACCGCACGGGAGGCGTTAGAAGTATAAAATACGCCGTGTTCTTTATATTTTGGATAAAGTTTAATGGCCGTATGTTCTTTAGAGGTGGTCGCACCGCCAATCATCACTGGCAGATTTAAGCCTAAACGAGTCATTTCACCTAAGAAGTATTCCATCTCATCTAGAGAAGGGGTAATCAAACCACTTAACGCGATGATGTCCGCTTTTTCATCAATGGCGGTTTGAATGATCTTGTCCGCAGGCACCATTACGCCTAAGTCAATCACTTCAAAGTTATTACATTGCATCACTACGCTTACGATGTTTTTACCGATGTCGTGCACATCGCCTTTTACGGTTGCAATCACCACTTTACCGTTGCTTGAACCTTTTTGTTTGGTGGCATTGATAAACGGCTCTAAATACGCCACGGATTGTTTCATCACGCGTGCGGATTTCACCACTTGTGGCAGGAACATTTTACCGTCACCGAATAAATCGCCGACTACGTCCATGCCCGCCATCAACGGGCCTTCAATCACATCTAATGGAGTTGGTAATGTTTGGCGAGCTTCTTCAGTATCTTCCACAATGTAAGTGGTAATCCCTTTCACCAGCGCGTGTTTTAAACGTTCTTCCACTGGCCAAGTGCGCCATTCTGCCACAGAATCGACCGCACTTTCATCGTTGCCTTGGTTACGATATTTTTCTGCAATATCGAGTAGTTTTTCGGTGGCATCAGGGCTGCGGTTTAATACTGCATCTTCCACGATTTCACGCAATTCAGGATCGAGATCGTCATAAATCGCAAGCTGTCCTGCATTCACAATCCCCATATCCATGCCTTGTTTGATGGCGTGATAGAGGAAGACGGCGTGAATGGCTTCACGCATCACGTTGTTACCACGGAATGAGAAAGAGACATTCGACACCCCGCCTGAGATTTTCGCATGCGGTAGGGCACGTTTGATACGACCTGTAGCGTTGATAAAATCGACACCGTAGTTGTTGTGTTCTTCAATCCCTGTACCGATAGCAAAAATATTCGGGTCGAAAATAATGTCTTCTGGTGGGAAACCCACTTGGTTGACCAAAATGTCATAAGCACGGCTACAAATTTCAACTTTACGCTCTTCGGTATCAGCCTGCCCCACTTCATCAAATGCCATCACCACAACGGCAGCACCGTATTTACGCACCAATTTAGCCTGATGAATAAATTTTTCCTCGCCCTCTTTCAACGAGATAGAGTTCACAATCGGCTTACCTTGCACCGACTGTAAACCTGCCTCAATCACTTCCCATTTAGACGAGTCGATCATGACTGGCACTTTAGCTGCATCCGGTTCGGTCGCCATAATATTAAGGAAACGGGTCATGCATTTTTTGCCGTCTAATAATGCTTCATCCATATTGACGTCAATCACTTGCGCGCCGTTTTCTACTTGGTCGATAGCAATTTCAATGGCTTCGGCAAATTTATCTTCTTTAATTAAACGCTTAAATTTCGCCGAACCCGTCACGTTATTACGTTCACCCACGTTCACGAATAGGCTTTCATCATCAATGTTGAGCGGCTCTAAACCTGATAAACGCATCGCGGTTTTAATTTCCGGTAATTTACGTGGCGCAATACCTTGCATGGCATCCGCAAAGGCTTTGATATGCTCTGGTGTTGTACCACAACAACCACCGACAATGTTTACAAAGCCACTTTCAGCCCATTCCTTAAGGTGTGCGGCCATTTCTTCTGCACCTAAATCGTAGCCACCAAAGGCATTTGGTAAGCCTGCATTTGGGTGGACGGAAACATAGGTTTCGCTGATTTTAGACAGTTGTTCAACATACTGGCGAAGTTCTTTCGGGCCTAGTGCACAGTTCAAACCGAACGTTAGCGGTTTGGCATGGCGAAGCGAGTTGTAGAACGCTTCAGTGGTTTGCCCTGAAAGCGTACGGCCAGAAGCGTCGGTAATGGTGCCGGAGATCATGATCGGCAATTCCACACCTAATTCTTCAAATACGGTTTCAATGGCGAAAACGGCCGCTTTAGCGTTAAGCGTATCGAAAATAGTTTCGATCATGATTAAATCAGCACCGCCTTCAATTAAGCCTTTGGTCGCTTCAGCATAGGCATCGACCAATTCCATAAAAGTGACATTACGGAACCCTGGGTCGTTTACATCAGGGGAAATCGAGGCAGTGCGGTTAGTTGGCCCTAACACGCCAGCAACAAAGCGAGGTTTTTCTGGTGTGCTGTATTTATCTGCAGCTAAACGTGCTAATTTTGCTCCTGCAAAATTCAACTCAAAAGCGACTGCTTGTAAGTCATAATCTGCTTGTGCAATGGTGGTAGAACTGAAGGTATTGGTTTCAATAATATCTGCACCCGCGGCTAAATATTTCTCGTGAATCGCAGAAATTAACAGGGGCTGGGTGAGAGTGAGCAAGTCATTATTACCACGTAAATCAACCGCACTTTCTTTAAAACGCTCGCCTCTAAAATCAGCCTCGGTGAGTTTATATTTTTGGATCATCGTCCCCATTGCACCATCTAAAATGAGGATGCGTTCAGCGAGGGATTTTTTCAGTAATTCGGTTTGATTATGTGACATAGACAGCTCTTTTTAAAATCAATCAATATTGCTCGAAATAATAGGGATAAGCGTGGATACTGTCAAATAAAAGGGGAGAAAGCGCGGTAAAAAAATAGAATGTTTTCAAAAAGAAAGGCGGACAAATTGTCCGCCGAATGGTTAGCAATATTTGCTGTCCGAGTAAAAAAACAGATTAACGTAAAAATGCCGGAATATTTTTTTCGTATTCACTGATGGCATCTTCGTGTTGTAATGTCAAACCGATGTTATCCAAGCCATTTAATAAACAATGACGGCGGAATTCATCCAGTTCAAAGTGATAAACTTTGTCACCTACAGTGACGGTCATCGCTTCCAAATCCACATGGATTTGTTTGCCTTCATTTGCCCAGACCCATTGGAAGATTTCTTCCACTTCTTCTTCGCTTAAACGAATCGGTAACATGTGGTTATTTAAGCTGTTGTTGTAGAAAATATCTGCAAAACTTGGTGCGATCATCACTTTGAAACCGTAATCGGCTAATGCCCAAGGTGCATGTTCACGAGAAGAACCGCAACCTAGGTTTTTACGTGCTAATAAAATGGTCGCGCCTTGATATTGTGGATAATTCAGCACGAAATCTGGATTTGGTTTAGTGCCTTCTACATCCAAATAACGCCATTCATGGAATAAGTGTTTGCCGAAACCTACGCGCGTAATCGCTTGTAAAAATTGTTTTGGAATAATCGCATCCGTATCCACGTTTGCTGCATTCAATGGCACTACTAAGCCTGAAAGTTGTTTAAATCCTGCCATTTTCTGCTCCTTAGTTTAATGTGACGTCACGAATATCAACGAATTTACCGAACATTCCCGCTGCGGCAGCCATGGCAGGACTCACCAAGTGAGTACGACCGTTACGACCTTGGCGACCTTCAAAGTTACGGTTTGAAGTGGAAGCACAACGTTCCCATTCACCTAAACGGTCATCGTTCATCCCTAAGCACATTGAGCAGCCCGGATTACGCCATTCAGCACCCGCTTCGATAAAGATTTTATCCAAGCCTTCTTTTTCCGCTTGTTCTTTCACTAAACCGGAACCTGGTACCACTAAAATACGTTTTACATTATCGGCTTTTTTGCGGCCTTTCATGACAGCCGCTGCCGCACGTAAATCTTCGATACGAGCATTAGTACAAGAACCGATAAATACTTGATCTACAGGGATATCTTTTAAATCAGTGTTAGCGTCTAAGCCAATATAATTCAATGCTTTTTCTGCTGAAGCACGAGTCACGGGATCGGTCATTTCCGTTGGATTAGGCACTCGTTGATCGATACCGATTACTTGGCCTGGGTTGGTGCCCCAAGTGACTTGCGGTGCGATATCTTTGGCTTCTAATGTAATGACGGAATCAAATTGCGCGTCATCATCAGATTTTAAGGTTTTCCAATAAGCGACTGCATCCTCCCAATCTTTACCTTTCGGTGTATGTGGACGGCCTTTTAAATAGTCGAAAGTGGTTTCATCCGGTGCGATTAAACCCGCTTTCGCGCCCATTTCAATCGCCATATTACAAACGGTCATACGACCTTCCATAGAAAGCTCACGAATCGCTTCACCGCAGAATTCCACTACATGGCCTGTACCGCCCGCCATGGTTGTTTTACCGATAATGGCAAGAATAATGTCTTTTGCGGTAATGCCTGGCGCGACTTTGCCGCGCACTTCAATTTTCATATTTTTTGCACGAGCTTGTTTTAAGGTTTGGGTAGCTAATACGTGTTCTACTTCAGATGTACCAATACCAAATGCCAAAGCACCGAATGCACCGTGAGTGGCGGTATGGGAGTCACCGCAGACGATCGTCATACCTGGCAAAGTTAAGCCTTGTTCCGGTCCCATCACATGCACAATACCTTGTTCTTTGGTGGTCATGTCGAATAATTGAATACCGGTCGCTTTCGTGTTTTTTGCAAGCTCCAGTACTTGAATTTTTGCTTGGCCTTCAAGTTTGTTCACATCACGTATTTGGGTAGAAATACTGTGATCCATGGTACCGAAAGTTTTACTGACTTGACGTATTCGGCGGCCTGCAACACGCAAACCGTCAAAGGCTTGTGGGCTGGTCACTTCATGGATTAAATGACGGTTAATATACAAAATCGGCGTTTCGCCTTCAGCTTCGTACACCACGTGGGCATCGAATAATTTTTCGTAAAGAGTTTTTGCCATAATTTTTCTCAATTCGTTAGAGGCTTTTGTTAGAGTAGTAAGTGCGGTTAAATTATTACTCGTAAATCCTGAAGATTTACTCGCTCCTTCGGAGCCGTTGGCAGAGCCAACGTTCAAAAAGCGTTGCTTTTTGTGGGTGTTTTTAAACCGCACTTTAATTGTTTTTATTAGATTGCATTAGCGATTAACGTACCCATTTCCGCAGTTGAAACAGGGGCAGAGTCATCGGCTAAATCACCGGTACGGTGACCATTTGCTAAGACTTTTTGCACGGCATTTTCAATCGCATCAGCGGCATCATTTAAGTTGAAGCTATAACGCAACATCATTGCCGCAGAAAGAATTTGTGCGATTGGATTGGCAATGCCTTTGCCTGCGATATCTGGTGCAGAACCGCCAGCAGGCTCATATAAGCCGAAACCTTCTTCGTTTAAGCTAGCAGATGGCAACATCCCCATAGACCCTGTGATCATCGCGGCTTCATCAGAAATAATATCGCCGAAAATGTTAGAGCAGAGGAGTACATCGAAAGATTCAGGCGCTTTGATTAACTGCATGGTCGCGTTGTCGATATAAATATGATCTAAGGTGACTTCAGGGTAGTCTTTCGCCACTTCTGTCACAGTTTCACGCCATAAGATTGAAGCTTGTAATACGTTCGCCTTATCTACTGAAGTCACATGTTTACGACGTTTCATTGCTGCATCAAAAGCCGCACGTGCAATACGTTCGATTTCATACTTGTAATAAACTTCGGTATCAAATGCTTTGGTTTGAGCACCTTCACCTTCACGGCCTTTAGGCTGACCGAAATAAATCCCGCCGGTTAATTCACGAACAACCACCATATCAAATCCTTTCGCTGCAATATCTGCACGTAATGGACAGAATTTTTCTAAGCCTTTATAAAGGGTAGCAGGACGAAGATTGCAGAATAATTTGAAATGTTTACGCAATGGCAACAATGCACCGCGTTCTGGTTGTTGATCTGGTGGTAAATTTGTCCATTTAGGGCCGCCTACAGAGCCAAACAAAATTGCATCCGCATCATCACAACCTTTTAAGGTGTCTGCCGGTAATGGGCAACCGCAGTGATCAATTGCAGCGCCACCCACATAAAATTCGTTAAAGTTAAGTTTGAAACTGAATTTTTCTTGGACTTTGTTTAATACTTTAATGGCTTCAGCCATGACTTCCGGACCGATACCGTCTCCTGGTAGAACAGCGATGTTGTATGATTGCATATTATTTTTCCTATTTCTTTCACACTAAAGTGCGGTTAATTTTTTTCATATTTTCTCCCCTCTTTTATAAAGAGGGGCTGGGGGGAGATTTTAACGATATAAAATTTACCACTGAGGTTGATGTTACTTCTGCCAAATCTCCCCTAACCCCTCTTTGCTAAAGAGGGAGATTGGGTTAGTGATTTTTGTGGCTTTTAATGTCTGCAACTTTATGAGCACGATAAATGGCATTAATTGCATGAACTAAAGCAAGTGCGGAAGATTCAACGATGTCTGTCGCTAAACCAACACCATGGAATTTACGGCCTTCGTGTTCAATCACGATATCTACCTGACCTAACGCTTCAGCACCTTCGCCTTTTGCAGTTAAGTTATAGTGGGACATTTTGATATCTAAACCGGTTAAATTCAAGATCGCATTGTAGACAGCATCAACCGGACCATTACCACCGATAGAAGAGGTACTTAATTTTTTACCATCCAATTCCACTTGAACAAAAGCGGTTGCTGGATATTCTTTAGTGGAGTGTGCCGAAAGTTTATCTAACACTAAGCGATCTTCATCACCTTGTTGCATGTCGATAAACGCCAACGCTTCCAAGTCATAATCGAACACTTGGCCTTTTTTATCTGCTAATTTTAAGAAGGCTTCATACAATTTATCCAAATCGTAATCTTGTTCGGTGTAGCCCATATCTGCCATGTGGCCTTTCACGGCGGCGCGACCAGAACGTGCGGTTAAGTTTAATTTCTCTTTCTTCAAGCCAATGGTTTCCGGAGACATGATTTCGTAGGTATTTTTGTTTTTCAACATACCATCTTGGTGAATACCGGAAGAGTGAGCAAAAGCATTTGAACCCACAATCGCTTTATTTGGTTGAATTGGCATATTACAAAGTTGGCTCACCATTTGGCTGACACGGTGAATTTCTTGCGTGTTGATACGTGTATCCACGCCCATAAATTCTTGGCGAACTTTCATGGCCATCACCACTTCTTCAAGTGAAGTGTTACCCGCACGTTCGCCAATGCCATTAATGGTACATTCAATTTGGCGAGCACCATTTTGTACTGCGGTTAAGGAGTTAGCGGTTGCCATACCTAAGTCATTGTGACAATGCACAGAAATCACAGCTTTGTCGATATTTGGCACGCGGTTACGCACTTGAGCAATGATATTGCCGTATTCATTTGGTAAGCAGAAACCAACGGTATCTGGAATGTTTACGGTGGTCGCACCCGCATTAATTGCGGCTTCAACAATACGACAGATATTATCGATGCCCGTACGGCCTGCATCTTCGCAAGAAAATTCCACATCATCAGTGTAGTTACGTGCACGTTTTACCGCTGCCACAGCCATTTCAACGACATCATCAAATGTACGTTTTAATTTGGCTTCAACGTGTAATGCGGAGCTCGCGATAAAAGTATGAATACGGAAAGCTTCCGCCACTTTTAAGGCTTCGTAAGCCGCATCGATATCTTTATTTACCGCACGGGAAAGTGCTGCAACACGACTATTTTTGATATGACGCGCGATAGTTTGAACAGATTCAAAATCGCCTTGAGAAGAAACCGGGAAACCCACTTCCATCACATCCACACCTAAACGTTCAAGTGCCAAAGCAATTTGTAACTTTTCTTTAACGGTTAAGCTTGCTTTTAACGCTTGTTCGCCATCACGCAAGGTGGTATCAAAAATAATAACGCGATCTGTCATAGTATTTTCCTTCTTTTATCACTCAAAGTGCGGTCATTTTTACCGTGATTTTAAAACGAAAAAACCCGCAATCTTAAAAGTGCGGGTTGATAATAGATTTTTTACATAAAGGTGTTTTTTATCCACAACTTAGCCGCACAAAGAATGTGAGAGCAGAAGGTTGAGAGATAAAGAAACAACTTGGTACATAAAAAGATAATCCTATAAAAAATTCTGTAAAACGCTGTTCATATTACCGATAAAAGTTTTACTGTCAAACCATTTTTTAGTGAT
This sequence comes from Haemophilus sp. SZY H56, assembly GCF_054332415.1. Lineage (NCBI taxonomy): Bacteria > Pseudomonadati > Pseudomonadota > Gammaproteobacteria > Pasteurellales > Pasteurellaceae > Haemophilus > Haemophilus sp. SZY H56. The sequence continues at coordinate 43,703 of NZ_JBTGNX010000002.1, forward strand.
TTATATTTAATGTTGCTATATTTTCATTATTGTAAAAGTTTATTATTCTAAATTTGTGGCGATGTATGGGGTTTGTCTCTAAAAAGAACTTTGATAGAGCCATTTTTATACTGCTTTATTCATTATTTTTGGTATGCAGATTTTTTCTAAAATTTTTTCGCTTTTTACGATCTGAATCGCAAAATTAAGACAAATCTTTCATTTTGGGAGACCAACCTTGTCATAATTCTCTTTTTAAAGGAGAGAATAAATGAGTGATTTTGCGTCGATTTTATTGCGGTTGTCACAAGTCCCCAAATTGGGCAGTGTGCGAATTCAACAAATTCTAGCCCATGTAGGTATAGAAGACTTATTAAATTATGATGAAGTTGCATTTCAACAAATGGGCTGGAAATCTTTGCAGATTCGTCGTTGGTTTCAGCCTGAAATGAAATTCATTGAACCCGCTTTGAGTTGGGCCGAAAAAGAAGGGCATCATTTAATTCACAGTTTTTCAGATGACTATCCTTTTTTACTCAAACAAATTAGTGGTTTTCCGCCTTTATTATTTGTGAAAGGCAATTTAACCGCACTTTCTGCTCAACAAATCGCCATGGTGGGGAGTCGCTATTGTTCGGCTTATGGTGAATATTGGGCAAAATATTTTGCGACAGAACTTTCTCTCGCGGGATTGACGGTCACGAGTGGACTTGCATTAGGTATCGATGGATTTAGTCACCAGGCGGTGGTGGATATTCAAGGACAAACCATTGCCGTATTGGGCAGTGGATTAGCGCACATTTACCCCGCGAAACATCGCCGATTAGCCGAGCAAATTATCGAAAATAACGGGGCATTAGTTTCTGAATTTATCCCTACGCAAGCACCGATTGCCGAAAACTTTCCTCGCCGTAATCGCATTATCAGCGGGCTTTCATTAGGAACATTAGTCATTGAAGCCACAGAGAAAAGCGGTTCACTCATTACAGCACGTTATGCCTTAGAACAAAATCGCGATATTTTTGCGCTGCCGGGGAATATTCAAAGTGAATACAGTCAAGGCTGCCATAAATTGATTAAGCAAGGGGCGATGTTGGTGGAAAATGTTAAAGATATTTTAGATAGCCTCAACCATAGTGTTGTTTTTCAGCCGCCAGTACATGTGCTAATCAATCAGTCGATAACTCAACCGCTCACAGCAAAAACACCAGCTGTGGAGCCGAGTCATCCTGAACTTTATCAACATATCAGTTATACACCAATAAGCCTCGATGATTTATCTGCAGCATTGAATTTGCCGGTGGATTCGCTTTTAGTACAGTTATTGGATTTGGAATTACAAGACTTAATCGTCAATGAGAATGGACTCTATAAGCGGGTAGCGTAAACGGGGTGGAGCGAGGAGGCTATCCTGTGCTAAGATACGGTTTCGTTTTAGAAAGGAGAACCTATGTTAGCCATTATTTCCCCAGCAAAAACCTTAGATTTTGAAAGTGCGGTCAGAAATCTGCCTGTTTCTCAACCGCACTTGACGGATTATAGTGAACAACTGATTGAAATCTGCCGTCAATTATCTCCCCAAGATCTTTCTTCCTTAATGTCTATCAGCGATAAACTTGCAGGCCTAAATGTCGCTCGTTTTGCGGAATGGACAAAATCTCACAACGAAAAAAATTCACGCGCAGCCATTTGGGCATTCAAAGGTGATGTTTACACCGGCTTAGATGCTGATAGTTTATCTGATGAAGATGTACAATTCGCTCAACATCATTTACGTATGCTTTCTGGCCTATATGGCTTACTTAAACCCCTCGATTTAATGCAACCTTACCGCTTGGAAATGGGCACAAAGTTAGCGAATCCAAAAGGGAAAGATCTTTATGCTTTTTGGGGAAATATCATCACTCAATCTGTACAACAGGCACTTGATGAGCAAGGTGATCGTGTGTTGATCAATTTAGCTTCAGATGAGTATTATAAATCAGTGAAAGAGAGCCAATTAGACGCACAGATTGTTAAGCCAGTTTTCTTAGATAATAAGAATGGTCAATACAAAGTGATCAGCTTTTATGCGAAAAAAGCTCGTGGTTTAATGTGTCGTTTTATCATTCAAAATCGTTTACAGTGTGTTGAACAACTGAAAGAGTTTAACCTTGGTGGTTATTGGTTTGATGCAGCATCCTCTACTGAAAAAGAATTTGTATTTAAGCGAGATATTAATGAATAAAATTCTTGTTATATTGACCGCACTTTTACTCTCAGGTTGTGCGGCAAAGGTGAGTCAGCTTCAAACGCCTGAAAAAATTGAGTACAACGGCAAAACCTATAAGCTTACTGCAAGCCAAGATTTGGGGACGATTGCACGTTACGTTTATCTGATGGAGCCAGATACATTAGAAAATTGGCAATCTCAGATTGAAGTGTTGTTTGATCGCGATCTGGTTCGTACTATAGAACAACGCGTGACATTACGTGAGAAGGTATACCGTAATTTAGGTGTAAAAGATTTCAAAATCCTTGCTAATTCAACGAATCCGAAAAAGCCTGCCACAGAGTTAACTGGTTATGTCATTTATGCACCAACAGAACAGAATCCATCTTGGCAGGTAGATATTGCAAAAGGAAAAAATATTCCTTCTTGTGGTTTTGTACAATATCAATATTCTCAAAAAGTAGAACAAGGTAAAAAATTTCAACGTTTAAGTAAAGTAAAGATAGTAAGACATTTAGAAAAATATTTAGTGGCGAAAGAAAGTAAGACACTACAAAAAGCAGATTTGTCTTGGAAGTGTGAAAATCATTTTAATCACTAAAACTTATAACTAGATCAAATCTGGCGTAAATTTTAAAAATTTTGCTAGAGCAGAAATAGTGGATAGTGTAATCTTATTATCAGTTATTTTTAGAATGCAAAGTAGGTAAGTATGATTAAAAAAATTGCGGTATTAACCAGTGGTGGCGATGCACCAGGCATGAATGCTGCTATTCGTGCTGTTGTACGAGCAGCACTTGCAGAAGGGCTTGAAGTATTTGGGATTTACGATGGTTATCAAGGCTTATATAACAATAAAATCAAACAGCTAAACCGTTATAGTGTATCAGATGTGATTAACCGTGGTGGTACATTCTTAGGGTCTGCTCGTTTCCCTGAATTTAAGGATCCTGCCGTCCGTGAGAAATGTGCGGAAATTTTACGTTCACATGGTATTGATGCCTTAGTAGTTATCGGGGGGGACGGTTCTTATATGGGGGCAAAATTGCTCACAGAAGAACATGGTTTCCCTTGCGTAGGTATTCCAGGCACGATTGATAACGATGTAGCAGGCACGGATTACACAATCGGTTATCAAACAGCCCTACAAACAGCAGTGGACGCCATTGATCGTTTGCGTGACACCTCAAGTTCTCACCAACGTATTTCTATCGTAGAAATCATGGGTCGTCACTGTAGTGACTTAACTATTTCTGCAGGTATTGCCGGTGGTTGTGAATATATCGTGGCATCTGAAATGGAATTTAATCGTGAAGAATTAATTCGCCAAATTGAACGCAGTATTATTCGCGGAAAACGCCATGCGATTATTGCGATTACTGAATTAATTACAGATGTGCATTCTTTAGCTCACGAAATAGAATCCAGAGTAGGACATGAAACTCGAGCAACGGTATTAGGCCATATTCAACGTGGTGGCTCACCTTGTGCTTTTGACCGAATCTTAGGTTCTCGTATGGGCTCGTATGCAGTAGACTTATTGTTACAAGGGAAAGGTGGCTACTGCGTGGGCATTCAAAATGAAAAATTAGTTCACCATGATATTATTGATGCAATTAACAATATGCGCCGTGAATTTAAAGCAGATTGGTTAGAAATGGCTAAACGTTTAGAATAATCTTTTTACGGTTATTTAAAACAAAAGAAATCGGGCTAAAATAATCATTGTTTTAGCCCGATTTTTATATGCCGTAGATTAGGCTTTTCGGTTATTTCTCTTACGTTGTAAGAAGTACACTAAAATGAGTAATAATGCACAAGCGAGAGAAACGATAAATAAGCTACCAAAGAATCCATTCCAATGGAAAGATTGAATAATCCATGCTAATGGCGCACCTGCTGCTGCTGCACCAATATAGGCGAAGAGACTAACGAAACCGGTAGAAGAACCTGAAGCATGTTTATGGGAGTTTTCCGCCGCCGCCATTGCGATAAGGAATTGTGGACCGAAGATAAAGAATCCCATCAGGAAGAACAATCCACACATAATGAAATAGTTATCGCTAGGGATGAACCATAATGCTAAGGAAGTTGAAATAATACCTAACACATAAATAATGTTCATTTGGGTACGGTTTCCGTTGAAGAATTTATCAGACCCCCAACCTGCAAAAAGCGCACCTAAGAATCCGCCGATTTCAAAGAAAGAAACAGCAGAGTTTGCTTTAAGTAAGTCATAACCGTGGGTTTCTGTTAAATATAAGTTACCCCAGTCGTTGATACCAGTACGGATAATATAAATAAAACACCAAGAGAATGCTAATGCCCAGATAATGCTGTTTTTGAACACATAAATTTTAAGAATTTCCCAGTTAGATAAACCTAAACCTTCACTTTCATGTTCTTTTTCAGCAATATCATTACGCCATTCACCAACCGTTGGGAGACCCATTGAAGTCGGGCGATCGCGCAATAAGAAACAAAGAGCAAAACCGATGACACAGGCTATAATTCCTGGCACGATCATACCGTAACGCCATCCCCAATAAAGGGCGACGGCACCAGATAAAATTGGAATGAGTGCACCACCTAAGTTATGTGAGGTATTCCAAATCGCCCACCATAATCCTCGTTCGTTACGTGAGTACCAAGTGTTTAGAATTTTTGAACATGGAGGCCATCCCCAACCTTGGAAAAAGGCGTTGATCATCCAAAGGGTGATAAACATAAAGATAGATGAACTCATACCGAATAGAATATTAACGACACCCGTCATCATTAAGCCAATCCCCATAAAGTAACGAGGATTAGAACGATCACCAAGTACACCTGATAAGAATTTTGACACACCGTAGGTAAGATAAAACGCCGTACCCATGATCCCGATATCGGCTTTTTGTAGCCCTAAGTCCGTCAGCATGGCAGGCATAACGAAGTTAAAGCTTTTACGAGTAAAATAGAAAACGGCATATCCGATATAGCTAGTGATCATCAAATGTAATCGCCAGTAACGATAAGTTTTGTCGATCTCCTCTTTGCTTTTCGTAACCGGTAGATCCGGTGGTACACTGAAGATACCCATAATATTTCTCCTCTAATGATAATAATAAATTATTCCAGTATATTACAAAGCCGACTTTCAAAAGGGGACTCAGATCAAAAAACTGGGGATTTATAGGAAAAAATGGCTTGATGAATCGTTGATTTGATGGTGTAAGAACAAAGTACGGTCAAAATTTTTAAGGTTTTGACCGCACTTTGCTTTAGGATGGTTTAGATGTGTTTTATGCTTTACGTTGCAAAATAAAAACACGACAATCATAGGGATTATCCGCATCCGCTTGGCGATATTCTTCAAACTCGATGTTCCATTCAGCCCAATTAATTTCAGGGAAGAAGGTGTCACCGTCAATGTCTGCTTGAATTTGCGTGAGGTACAATTTATCTGCTTTAGGTAAATATTGTTTAAATAACTCTCCGCCGCCGAGCAACATAATTTCATCAAATTCTTTGACAAAATCGACCGCACTTTCAAAACTATTTTTCCAGATGACACCTTCATGTTCGTAAGGCGTGCGTGAAAGGACAATATTAGTCCGTTTCGGTAGTGGGCGACCAATGCTTTCGAAAGTTTTACGGCCCATAATCACCGGTTTTCCCGTAGTGTTTTTACGAAACCAGGCTAAATCAGCAGGCAAGTGCCAAGGCATTTGATTATCTTTTCCGATGACGTTATTTTTTGTTATCGCAACGATCAAACTTAATGTCATATTTTCTATCCTATTTTTCTTTTTTTGCATTATATCATAGCTATTCAGAAAATCTGAATTTGAGATGGTTTTTTTCGTGATTTTTATTAATTTTAGTGCTAATTTAACCGCACTTTTCTATTTTTTCACTGAGGACAAACTATGTCGGCAAATCGCAAAACAATCGTCGTAAAATTTGGTACTAGCACATTAACACATGGTTCCCCAAAATTGAATGCGCCTCACATGGTCGATATTGTTCGCCAGATTGCCCAGCTTCATCAAGCGGGTTTTCGTGTCGTGATTGTGACATCAGGTGCGATTGCAGCAGGACGGCATTATTTAAATCATCCTCAACTTCCGCCAACCATTGCGTCAAAGCAACTTCTAGCTGCAGTAGGGCAGAGTCAGCTGATTCAAGCCTGGGAAAAATTATTTGCGATTTATGATATTCATATTGGACAAATTTTATTAACTCGTGCTGATATTGAAGACCGTGAACGTTTTTTAAATGCGCGCGATACATTACATGCCCTGTTAGACAATCATATTATTCCTGTGATTAACGAGAATGATGCGGTGGCAACAGCTGAGATAAAAGTAGGAGATAATGATAACTTATCTGCATTAGTCGCGATTTTAGTGCAAGCGGAACAACTTTATTTATTAACGGATCAACAAGGTTTGTTCGAAAGCGATCCTCGTAAAAATCCAGATGCGAAATTGATTCCAGTGGTTGAGCAAATTACTGATCATATTCGTTCGATTGCAGGCGGTAGTGGTACAAACCTTGGTACTGGCGGGATGAGTACAAAAATTATTGCAGCAGATGTGGCAACGCGTTCAGGTATTGAAACGATAATTGCACCAGGTAGCCGACCTGATGTGATTGTGGATTTAGCCTACGATAAACCAATTGGCACGAAATTTATTGCACATCATTCAGATCGTCTCGAAAGTCGTAAACAGTGGTTATTTGCAGCTCCATCAGCGGGTATGCTGACGATTGATGAGGGTGCTGAAAATGCCATGTTAGTACAGAATAAATCGTTGCTGCCTGCAGGAATTACGGCTGTGGAAGGGTGTTTCTCACGTGGTGAAGTCGTCAAAATTAAGAATACCTCAGGTAAAGTGATTGCACTTGGTATGCCGCGTTATAACAGCGATGCGTTGGAATTAATCAAAGGGAAAAAATCCCAGGAAATTGAGCAAATTCTTGGTTATGAATACGGTGCAGTTGCGTTACATCGCGATGATATGATTGTGTTATAGCATTAAAGATTTATCATCTACTCAAAGGTTATTCTTGAAAATATCGTAGCCAATTTTAGTGGGTAAATATATAGGAGGTATAAGTGTAGTTCCTTATTGACTAAAGAGGGGCGGGATATTGGCATGATGATAACCATTTTTTCATCTATAGCTATCGCAGTAATAACAACGGTGATAGGAAATAAAAAAAGTGCGGTTATTTTTATTTGTACCGCACTTTTAATGTTTTATTTTTTCATTACATTCCTATGACGACACAGCTTGCTACAGGTTTTGCTGTATCTTGAACAGCAGTTGCGGCATCTCGACTGCTAAATGGTCCTACGCGGACACGATTCCATTCTTCATTTCGCATAATTTGTGCATTTACACCCGCCATCGCAAGACGACCTTGTAAACTTTCTGCTTGTGCGCGATTTTTAAATGCGCCACATTGCAAACCAAATTTTTTACCACCAGCCTGTACTTGCTGTTCAGCAGGTTTCGGTTCGGCTTTTTTCGGTTGCTCTATTTTAGCTGGTTCTGTTTTTACAGGTTCTGCTTTTACCACATCCGCTTTTTTCGGCTGTTCAGACTTTTTAACTGACTCAGGCTTTTTCGCCTCTGTTTTTTCTGTTTGCTGAGCTGGCTGAGCTTGAGCTGTTTGTGCTGATTGAGCTTGTTGTGCTTGAGCTGTGGTTTTTTCTGTATTCGCTGCTTCTTGCTCTTTACGTTGAGCTTCTAATTTTTTTGCTTCCTCTGCTGCCTTTTGCTCTTTTTCCATTTGAATCAGCACTTGACGCTGCTCTTCCGTCAAACGCATATTTTTTTCAACAGAAGAAGGATTATTATCCACCGGCACAGTACGGGTTTCTAATTCTTTAATATAGTGCCATACTTCTTCTGGACGATTTGGTAACACACTTTTCGGTTGCGGTTTTTCTGGTTGAACCGTTGTTGTCACTACAGGTTCAGGCGTTTTGCTTTTTAAGAAATAAAGCCCTAAACCAAAACCTAATACCGCCACTAATGCAAGACCAATTAAGGTATTGCGATTGAAACTTTTCTGTGCTTTCTTTTTATTATTTTTTGAGCCGTTTCGACCGGCAAAATCTCGATGAGCCACGATACAATCCTAAAATATTCGATTAATTAAAATTAAAGTGTAAAAAATACTTAATTCTACTGAAAAACTGTGCATTTTTCTAGGGGATTTTGCTAACTCAAGTCCAATGGATCCACGTCTAAAATCAACCGCACTTGAGAAGGCTTTATTAACTCTGGCGAGTACCGACTTAATGCCGTGTGTAATTGTTTCCGAGAAGCATGCTGTAATAATAACTGCCAGCGATACTGCCCCGCTTTTTTGCTGAACGGTGCGGGAATCGGCCCCAACACTTGCAAGCCTTCAATTTTTTGTTCATAGAAAAAAGAGGCTAATTGTGACAATGCATTTTCCGCCTCTTCAGAATGACGACATTGTGCTTTAAACAACGCTTGGAAACTAAACGGAGGCAAGCCCATATTATGGCGTAACTTCAGCGTTTCTTCTGCAAAGGCTTGGTAGCCTTTTTCAAGCAAGGTGGTTAATAACGGGTGATCCGGATAATGTGTCTGCAAAACCACTTCGCCCTGTTTTTCAGCTCTGCCTGAGCGTCCTGCAACTTGTACATAAAGTTGCGCTAAACGTTCTTCGGCTCTGAAATCAAGGGAAAATAAGGCATTATCTACATTCACTAAAGCAACCAAAGTGACATTCGGAAAATGGTGTCCTTTAGCTAACATTTGTGTGCCAATTAAAATCTGGCTTTTACCTTGCTGAATATCCTCTAAATAACCTTCAAGCTTGCCTTTTCGTGCTGTGCTATCACGATCGATACGTGCAATATTATATTGAGGAAAACGTGCTTTTAGGGTTTCCTCCAGTTGTTCTGTACCTAAACCCGTTGTGACTAAATGTGTTGAACCACAATGGCCACATTGCATCGGCACTGTTTTTTGTGCACCACAATGATGGCAGCGTAAAACGCGCTGATGTTGGTGATAAGTATAAGGTTTTTCGCAATGATGACATTCATCAATCCAGCCACATTCATGACATAACAACACGGGCGCAAATCCACGTCGATTAAGGAACAACAACACTTGGTTGCCTTTTTCTAAGTGTTCTTGCATACGTTGCAATAGCGGTTCGGATAAGCCGTTTTGAATTCGTTGATGTTTTAAATCAATCACAAACTGGCGAAGTGCGGTCGCATTTCCAGCCCTTTTTGATAGCACCAAATGATGATATTTACTATTTTGTACGTTATTCACACTTTCCAAACTTGGGGTCGCAGAACCTAACAAAATAGGAATATTGAGTTTTTGCGCTAACACAATGCCTAAATCTCTCGCATGATAACGCCAACCATCTTGCTGTTTAAACGAGCCGTCATGTTCCTCATCTAAAATGATTAAGCCGAGATCTGAAAACTGGGTGAAGAGCGCCGATCTCGTACCAATCACGATCGCACTCTGTCCTGTTTTTGCTCGCTCCCAAACATTTAAGCGCTGTGTATCATTCAAGTTGGAATGCAATACATCAATTTCTACATTAAAGCGAGCTTGGAACCGTCTCACGGTCTGAGGGGTAAGTCCAATTTCAGGAACAAGCACTAAAACCTGTTTGCCTTTCTTTAAAACTTCTTCAATGTATTGCAGGTAAATTTCAGTTTTACCTGAACCGGTCACGCCCTCTAACAACCACACATTAAAGCCTTCTTGGAAAAGTAACTGGCTAAATGCAAGGGCTTGTTGCTTGTTTAAGGTCAATCGATTATCAAGATTAACTAAAGGATTATCCCCTAAAGCCTGCTGCCAACTTTTTTGTTCTGTAGGCACAATAATCTCTTCCACATAATCTTTGCCTTTAAGGGATGACCAAATTGCGGAACTAATTTCATTGTTACCTTTTTCTAGATCTTGCGTGAGCAACAAATTTAAGGCTTCAATTTGTTTTTTAGCGCGTTTTAATTCACCCGATTCTAATGCTTGTTTTCCAAGGTCCGTAATACGCCAAAAAGTGCGGTCATTTTTTACCGCACTTTCTCCATTACGAAGTTTGACTGGCAAGGCTTGAAACAACACATCACCTAATGCTGCACGATAATAATTAGCCGACCAAGCTAACCAATCCCAAGTTGTGGAATTAAAAAGTGATTCAGCATCAAGCACATCAATAATCGGTTTTAACTTTTCTTTTGCTACATCCGAAGAAGCGGGCAAATCTACCACGATCCCGACTCGTTTTTGCGAACCAAAAGGCACCAACACGCGTCCACCTACGACTGGCATCAAGTCGGGCGAATAGAGATAATCAAAAAATCGGGGAAGCGGTACGGCTAATGCAACTCGGACAATATTCATAACAAAAAACAATTAAAAATTTTCGCTATTATACGGGAATTAGGTGGAAAAATCCCACAACCTTGCCTTTTAGTGTATAATCGCCGCCAATTTTAATTAAGCGAATAAAAACCATGACAGAAGAGCAAAAAACCTTTGCTGATCAAAAACGTAAAACCGTTGAAACGGCTGAATTTACAGAAGATGGTCGTTATAAACGTAAAGTTCGTAGCTTTGTGTTGCGGACGGGTCGCTTAAGTGATTTTCAAAAAAACATGATGAACGATCACTGGGCTGATCTTGGATTAGATTATCAAAACACCCCTTTTGATTTTGCCGCGATTTATGGCAATACAAACCCCGTTATATTAGAAATTGGCTTCGGTATGGGGAAATCTTTAGTGGATATGGCGAAAGCGAATCCTGATAAAAATTATCTCGGTATTGAAGTACACACACCTGGTGTAGGTGCTTGTATTGCTTATGCAGTAGAAAAAGGCGTGAAAAACCTTCGCGTGATTTGCCATGATGCCACTGAAATTTTACGTGATTGTGTGAAAGATGGCGAATTGGGCGGTTTACAACTTTTCTTCCCTGACCCTTGGCATAAAGCAAAACATCATAAACGCCGTATTGTTCAACCGCACTTTGTAGAGCAAGTCGTCCAAAAATTACAACGAAATGGCTTTATTCATATGGCAACGGACTGGGAGAACTATGCAGAACAAATGCTTGAAGTGCTTTCAGCCAATGAAAATTTAGTCAATACTGCCGAACAAGATTATATTCCACGTCCTGATTTCCGCCCTCTCACAAAATTTGAGGCACGCGGTCATCGTTTAGGTCACGGTGTGTGGGATTTATACTTTAAGAAAAAATAATCATCGAGATGATGACTATACCCATTACCTTAACATAGGAGAACATTGAAATGACAACTCGTAATCAACGTCAACGTAAAAAACTTCACTTAGCTGAATTCCAAGAATTAGGCTTTTTAGTGAATTGGCAATTTGCTGAAGGAACCAGCATCGAAACTATCGATGAAACCGTTGATCGTTTTATTGCTGAAGTGATTCAACCAAACGGCTTAGCTTATGAAGGTAGCGGCTATTTACATTGGGAAGGCTTAGTTTGCTTAGAGAAAATCGGCAAATGTGATGAAAGCCATCGCCAATTAGTACAAAAATGGTTAGAAGAGAATAAATTGCAACAAATCGAAATCAGCGAATTATTCGATATTTGGTGGGATTACCCAACAAAAAACGCGTAATATTTTTAAGCACACTTCAGGGCGGATCATTCGCCCTATTTAATAATCATTTTCACTTATTTTTTAACAATTTATTTACATTAATAACATATTTTAAAAATATCCTTGATCTAACTCAATAAAAGTGTATATTTTTTGAAAATTACTCCTTTTAGGTAGTTACTATCTTGTCATTAGAACTGGATAATGCTCCCCTTGAAAATACCGAACTTTAAAGAAAAATATGGCGATTGAAAATCCTTCTCGCAGACAATTATTACGTGGGCAATTTTTACAATCGTTACATTCTGAAAACGCTAAAATTCAAGGTATAAATGCTATCCGTCCACCTTGGTCGGTAAACGAAACAGACTTTACAGATAAATGTACTCGATGCGGTGATTGCATACTGGTATGTGAAACCCAAATTATCGTAAAAGGTGATGGTGGTTTTCCTGAAATACAATTTGACAAAGGCGAATGCACTTTCTGCCAAAAATGTGTTTTAGTCTGCGAACAACCGATTTTTCGTTCATTAGAAGAAGAGCCTTGGGCACATAAAGTTGAGATTACAACGCAGTGCCTCACAGAAAATCGAGTGGAATGTCGAAGTTGCCAAGATAGCTGTCCGATGAATGCCATCCGTTTTCGATTACAGCTTGGTGGTGTGGCAAAACCCATTTTAGATTTAGAAAGTTGTAATGGTTGTGGTGCTTGTTTAAGCGTTTGCCCAACAAAAGCAATAAAAATTTTTAATATTGAAACAAATATCGATGAGTCAATTTAGCGAAAATGAGAACTGGTATGTATGCAGCATTGTTGTGCAAGCCAGACCAGAAAAACTTAACCAAGTCAAAGAAGCCATTTTAGCGATTCCAACTGCTGAAATTCATGGCGAAAAATCTGATGAAGGCAAATTGGTGGTCACCCTTGAAAGTAACCGTCAATTAGCATTAGCGGATCTTATGGATGAAATTAAAGATATCCCAGGAGTGATTGTCGTTTCTTTAATTTCTAATTACTTAGATGAAAAATAAATAATTTAGGTATACATGCCATTTTGTATATTCTAAAAAATTCAACAACGAGTGGGGAAAACTATGGAACTTAATCGTAGAGATTTTATGAAAGCCAATGCTGCGCTTGCAGCAGCAGCGGCTGCCGGTATGACCATCCCTGTTAAACAGGTTGATGCGGCAGAAGATATGGGCATCAAATGGGATAAAGCGCCATGTCGTTTCTGTGGTACAGGATGTAGCGTATTGGTAGGAACCAAAGATGGTCGAGTTGTTGCGACTCAAGGTGACCCAGATGCAGAGGTAAACCGTGGTTTAAACTGTATCAAAGGTTACTTCCTTTCTAAAATCATGTATGGTGCAGACCGTGTAAAAACGCCATTATTACGTATGAAAGATGGTAAATTCCATAAAGAAGGTGACTTTACACCAGTTTCTTGGGATCAAGCTTTCACTATCATGGCGGAAAAAATCAAAGACATCTTGAAGAAAAAAGAACCGAATTCAGTTGGTATGTTCTCTTCAGGTCAAACAACCATCTACGAAGGTTACGCAAAAGTAAAACTTTGGAAAGCTGGTCTTCGTTCAAATACTATCGATCCTAATGCTCGTCACTGTATGGCGTCTGCAGCGGTTGCGTTTATGCGTACATTCGGTATGGATGAACCAATGGGTTGCTATAACGATATCGAGAAAACCGATGCATTTGTGCTTTGGGGTTCAAACATGGCGGAAATGCACCCAATTTTATGGTCTCGTATTTCTGACCGTCGTCTTTCTTCTGATAACGTGAAAGTTGTAGTTATGTCAACATTCGAACACCGTTCGTTTGAATTAGCTGATGTGCCTATCGTATTTAATCCACATGCAGACCTTGCAATCCTTAACTACATTGCAAACTACATTATCCAAAACGATAAAGTAAACTGGGACTTCGTTAATAAACATACTAAATTCAAACGTGGTGAAACTGATATCGGTTATGGTCTACGTCCAGAACACCCGCTTGAAGTTGCAGCGAAAAACCGTAAAACTGCAGGTAAAATGTATGACTCTGACTTCGAAGAATTCAAGAAAATCGTTGCACCTTATACATTAGACGAAGCACACCGTATTTCTGGTGTACCAAAAGATCAGCTTGAAACCCTCGCGAAAATGTACGCGGATCCAGAACAGAACTTAGTTTCTTACTGGACAATGGGCTTTAACCAACACACTCGTGGTGTATGGGTTAACCACATGATCTATAACGTACACTTATTAACCGGTAAAATTTCTAAACCAGGTTGTGGTCCGTTCTCATTAACTGGTCAACCTTCAGCTTGTGGTACAGCGCGTGAAGTGGGTACTTTCGTTCACCGTTTACCAGCGGACATGGTAGTAACCAATCCTAAACACGTTGAAATCGCTGAGAAAAAATGGAAATTACCAAAAGGTACCATTCCAACTGTACCTGGATACCCAGCTGTACAACAAAGCCGTGCATTAAAAGATGGTAAATTAAACTTCTTATGGCAACTTTGTACCAACAACATGCAAGGCGGTCCAAACATTAATGAAGAAATTTTCCCAGGCTGGCGTAACCCTGAAAACTTCATCGTTGTTTCAGACCCTTACCCATCCGTTTCTGCAGTTGCAGCAGACCTAATTCTCCCTACTTGTATGTGGGTAGAAAAAGAAGGGGGCTATGGTAACGCAGAACGTCGTACCCAATTATGGCGTCAACAAGTGAAAGGTCCTGGTGAGTCTCGTTCTGACTTATGGCAAATTGTGGAATTCTCTAAATACTTCAAAACAGATGAAGTATGGGGCGAAGAATTATTAGCTCAAATGCCAGAATATCGTGGTAAGACTTTATATGAAGTACTTTACGAGAATGGTGAAGTAAACAAATATAAAGTACCAACGGATGTTCCAGGATACATCAATGATGAAGCAGATCACTTTGGTTACTACCTACAAAAAGGCTTATTCGAAGAATACGCAAGCTTTGGTCGTGGTCATGGCCATGACTTAGCACCATTTGATACTTACCACCAAGTACGTGGTTTACGTTGGCCGGTTGTTGACGGTAAAGAAACCTTATGGCGTTACCGTGAAGGCTTTGACCCGTATGTTAAAGCAGGCGAAGATGTTGCGTTCTACGGTTATCCGGATAAAAAAGCAATTATCTTAGGTGTGCCTTATGAAGACCCTGCAGAATCACCAGATGAAGAATATCCATTATGGTTATGTACTGGTCGTGTACTTGAACACTGGCATACCGGTACCATGACTCGTCGTGTACCTGAATTACACCGTGCGTTCCCGAACAACTTAGTTTGGATGCACCCAGCGGATGCGAAAAAATATGGCTTACGTCATGGGGATAAAGTGAAATTAATTACACGACGTGGTGAAATGGTTTCTTACTTAGATACCCGTGGTCGTAACAAATGTCCTCAGGGCTTAATTTACACAACCTTCTTTGATGCCGGCCAACTTGCGAACAAATTAACATTGGACGCAACCGATCCGATTTCAGGTGAAACCGACTATAAAAAATGTGCGGTTAAAGTAGAAAAAGCGTAGGATTTTCCTTTTGTTTTTAGTCACTCCTCTCTTTCAAGAGAAGGGAATTTAAAATAAGAGCGGTCAAATTTTGCAACATTTTCACAAAATCGGGCCGCTTATAAAAGGAAACGCAGATGAGACTTGATCCTAACCGTCGTCAGTTTTTAAAAAATGTGACAAGAACGGCTGCCGGAGTGTGTGGGGTTGGTATTATTCTTGGCTTACAGCAACAACAAGCTAAAGCTAAAGAAGGAATCGCCTTACGTCCACCTGGTGCTTTACCGGAAAAGGATTTCTTGGCAGCTTGTACCCGTTGCGGACAATGTGTCCAAGCGTGTCCATATGATATGTTGCATTTAGCTTCGCTAATTTCACCAATGGAAGCGGGCACACCGTATTTTATCGCTCGGGATAAACCTTGCGAAATGTGTCCGGATATTCCATGTATGAATGCTTGTCCAAGTGGTGCATTAAGTGAAGAGCTTAAAGATATCAATGATGCTAGAATGGGCTTAGCCGTCTTGCTGGATCATGAAACCTGCTTAAACTGGCAAGGTTTACGTTGTGATGTTTGTTATCGAGTTTGCCCATTAGTGGATAAAGCGATTACGCTTGAACGCATCCACAATGATCGTACGGGGATTCATGCAAAGCTTATTCCAACCGTTCACTCTGATGCTTGCACTGGATGTGGTAAATGTGAACAAGCTTGTGTGTTAGAAGAAGCGGCAATCAAAGTCTTACCGATGGATATCGCCAAAGGACTGCTCGGTCGCCACTATCGCTTAGGTTGGAAAGAAAAACAAAATGCGGGAAAATCCTTAATTGAGGAACAACATCCGGATGGCTTACGTCCAGCAATGGATGCTCGTACGCCAGAAGACTTACATGAGCCGGTTTATCAACCAATGCAGGTTCAGCCAAACCAAAAAGTGGCAACACCGAATCGTGCAACAATGGATTATGTTCCAAATCCAACCACAGTGCCGGAAGCTGAACAGTTCCCGAATTTGGATTTAAACATTAAGGGGGTTAAATAATGGCTGAAAAATATACCCCGAATAAGCCAAAAGATGCTGGCTTAGAAGCACGTCAAAAACTTGGTTGGTGGCATGCTTATCGCTTTTTAATTCTACGTCGAATTAGTCAATTAAGTATTATTTTAATGTTCTTAAGCGGCCCGATTTGGCAAGTTTGGATTCTAAAAGGCAATTACAGCTCAAGCATGCTTTTGGATACTGTGCCATTGACAGATCCATTGATTACCGCTGAAAGTTTAGTGACAGGTTACCTACCAGAAGTCACAACGATTATTGGTGCCTTGGTTATTGTCATATTCTACGCCATCATTGCGAGCAAAGCCTTTTGTAGTTGGGTTTGTCCAATGAATATTGTGACTGATGCAGCAGCTTGGTTACGCAGAAAATTAGGTATTCGACAATCATTAAAAATTTCACGTCAACTTCGCTATGTGATTTTAGCCGTGATATTAGTTGGTAGTGCAATAACGGGTACACTCTTATGGGAATGGATAAACCCTGTTGCAGCACTTGGACGCATATTCGTCTTTGGAACAGGTGCAACGCTTTGGTTGGTAGCAGTTATCTTCCTATTTGACTTACTTGTTGCTGAACATGGTTGGTGTGGTCACCTTTGCCCAATTGGCGCGATGTATGGTGTGATTGGTGCTAAAAGCCTAATTAAAATTAATGTAGTCGATCGCGATCGCTGTGACCGTTGTATGGACTGTTATAATGTTTGCCCAGAACCGCAAGTATTAAGACTTCCTTTGCACGGTGGATCAGAAGACAGTCAAATCATATTGGCAAAAGATTGTATTACTTGTGGACGTTGCATTGACGTTTGTGCAGAAAATGTATTTACATTTGGTTCTCGCTTTGAGAAACAAATAAAAATTAAAAATATTTAATTATTGAATGGAGTGGATTTCATGAAAAAATCATTTATTTTCATGCTGGCTTTATGTAGTGGATTGGCATTTGCCGATGCGCCGCAAGTTGCAAACAGCATTGATAAAACAGCAGAAAGTATTGCACCAGCATTTACGAATCCTTATAAAGATGTTGGTAATATTCCTGTAACCTTCCCTCACCAACCACCACTTGTTCCACACAGCATTCGTGGTTTACAAGTGACTAAGAATGCTAACCAATGTTTAGGCTGTCACTCTCCGGATGTTGCTCCAACAACGGGTGCACCTCGCGTACCTGAAAGCCACTTTTTAACACGTGATGGACAAAAAACAGAAGGCACTTCGCCACGTCGTTATTTCTGTTTACAATGCCACGTTCAACAAACTAACGTGAACCCAATTATCCAAAATAAATTTGAAACTATTCGTCAAATGCAAGGTAAATAAGGAGCTAAACCATGATTAAATCAAGCATTCAGAAAGTTTGCCGTTGGTTACGCTCTCCGAGCAAAATGGCAATTAGTGGGGTTATTTTATTAACTATCATTGGTACTATCGTTGGAACTAACCTGTTTAATGCTGGAATGGCGACAACTAATACAGAGCAATTCTGTTCAGACTGTCATACTAATGACGTTGTACCTGAGTACCAAGCGTCAATCCACTTTAGTAACCGTTCAGGTGTGAAAGCAATTTGTTCAGACTGTCACGTTCCACATGAATTTATTCCAAAAATGGTTCGTAAAATGCAGGCATCGACTGAAGTTTATGCTCACTTTACAGGTAAAGTCGATACTAAAGAAAAATTCGAAAAACATCGTTTAGAAATGGCTGAACGCGAATGGGCGCGTATGAAAGCGAATAACTCACAAGAGTGCCGTAACTGCCATAACTTCAATGACATGGACTTTACTCAACAAAAAACTGTGGCACAACAAATGCATGCACTTGCCCAGGAACAAAACAAAACCTGTATCGATTGTCACAAAGGTATTGCACATAACCTTCCACACATGGAAAAAGTACAACAAAGCTTTATTCCAGCGGATATGTTAAAAGCAAATGAAAAACCTGCTGATAACAAAGAGGCAAAATAATCTTATAGTAAAATAATAAATCGGCACTCATTTTGAGTGCCGATTTTGTTTTTATTTTTTAAGGAAATCTTTATCAGATAATACCCTTAATGGTTGCATATCGCTATTCCCCATAATAACCAAACTCGGGTCTGAGCGTAAACAGCTACCACCATAATGCCCGCCGACAGTAAAAGTACAGACCTGAACATATTGGTCTTCCACTTTTGGTAAACACCAAAGCTGTTGATAAATACTCTCCTGCTTACCAAAACGACCATCTTTACTATCAAGCACTGATTTACGCTCACCAATCAATTTCACATTATCACCTCGACGACCGGCAATGGGTTTTTGTGCATAACCATTTTTAATCAGCTCAGGCGTCAATTCAAATCCCGCTTCGAGTAGATAACGATGATTTGGGAATAATGACCACAACACTGGTAAAATCGCTTTATTACTTGGAATCGCTGTCCAAAGTGGTTCATAAACTAGAACTTCTGGACGAAGTAACACATCGATCAACCGCACTTTATCTTCCGGATAGCCTGTACGAATTGGTGGTGCCACTTCTATGCCTGTTGCATCTTCACGAAGTTGCTCTAACATAGTTTCCCAGGCCCACGTTTTCCATACTGTTTTTACCTGGTTATCTTCATCATCAATCAAACGACCACGATTATCCCAATGTAATCCCTCGGTCCCATGAATAATTTTGGCTTGAAATCCTGCTTGAACCAGTGCATTGCGCATAAATAATGCGTGATAATCTTCCTCATCATCGTGATCTTGCATAATATGAACAAGTGGCGTGGCTTCACTATGTTTCCAACAATCCGCTAATGCATTACGTAAGCCATCGGCAGGATTATCGCCTATATTCAATCCACCCTGAATTGCCCATCGATTCATAAATTCACCCGCTTCAGCGTGACAAGAAGCTGAATCTGCATTGTATTCATACACTTTCAATCCACGACTATCCATGCAGAAATCTAAACGCCCCGTAATGGTTTGATAACGGCGATTTTGCCAAGATAACCGTAAGCGAGGCCAAAGCAATTTAGGAATATTAAAATATTGTAATAACTTATCGTCTTTTAAGACTTTATCTGTGGCATGCAAATACATTAAATGCAATTCATTGGTTGCACGAATCAACTCATGCTGCGCTGTTTCAGATATCGTAAAATAGCGATATTGATCCGAATGGCTGACTTTATGCCCGCCCATTGCTTTCACATATGCCGCTTCAAATTCATTTTGCTCATTCAGCCATTTATGCTCAAACTGACCATTGTTTTCTATATGTTCAGCATGAATCTCAAGTTTCTCTTTTTCTGGTGTTGGCCGCGGCAGACTGTATTCGGTATCTTCTGTTTGGATCATCCAACCTAAAATTTCTGTATCATCAAAGGTATCATGCAGAAAATAACCACTTTCGGAAACCGTCATCGGTAATTCACGAGTCCATTGCTGCCCACTTGGTAAGCGAGAGTGAATCACGTTTTGCTCGGCAATGCGAATTTTATCTTCTAATACCTCGGTAATGATCGCCACATGCCCCGTATGTTGAAATTCACCGCCCTCCTGCCAAATTAACAATGCACCTGCTTCAGGCTTACGTTTACAACCATTTGCAAAGGCTTGTAAAGGTAATAAGGCATCATTCACCACTTGACGTAAAAATCGTAAAGAAAAGATCTCGTAAGCCATTCCTACATCTGTAAACACCATGCCATGATTGAGATATAAATAACGACGCGCAAATTCCACGCACTGCCATTTGTAGCCCATGTACTCTCTTCCCAAATAACTGCGAAAGGCGGCATCATCGGGATACTCTTTCTCATCTGCTGTATGATAATCGGATGAATAAATCGCAATGCCACCCGGCGCGTAGCCTAATAAGCTCCCGAAAGGATCGTGTGTACTGATGTTTGCTGAACGTTCAGGCATAAAAACTCCCTGTTAAATAACAAATGGAAGTAGTATAGATCTTTTTTCTGATTCCCCCCAAAGGCTTTTAAAAGAAATATCAAAATTTGAATCCCATACAATTTTGAAAAAGAAAAAGGGCTGACAGATGTCAGCCCCCAAAACAAACCTAAAAATAACCGCACTTAAGGTTATTTCACATACCAATGTGCTAATAAAATCCCTGTATTTACTGCAATATTTAATCCGGTTTTTAATGGATTACTTAAAGAAAGGCGCACATTTACATCTTGTTTATCACAAATATCATCCGTACTACCTTCACTCAATACCAACGCGACTTTCTCTGCAAATTTGAGGTGTTCCAACGCAACGCCTTGCTTATTGGTTGATACATGAATAATCTGATAGCCAGCCTTACGTAAAGCCTCTAAAGCGATTTCAGTACTTTCTGTTTCTAAAATACGAATATGCTCCATCCCGCCTTCAGCTACACGCATCGCAGCGGGCGCATAAAGCTGTTCAACTTGATTTGTTACCACATTTTTAATGCCATAGAAGGCACAAGTACGCACAACGCCACCTAGGTTTTGCGCATTATTGACTTGATCAAGCACGACTAAACAGTCTTCTTGACGCGGTACATCTAAATAACCTTGTAAAGAAAAAGTACGTTGTTTTTTTACTAACATACAAATGCCGCCGTGATGCTCCGTGCCGCTTACTAAGCTTAGCTCATCACTATCCACCACGTGATACACTTTTTTATTTGCGGCTAAATAACTGAAAATCTCGCCAATTCGATGCGCCATTTGCACCGTTGCCCATACGCGAACGATGCTCTCCGGACGTTCTGCAAACAATTCCAAGCACGCATTTTCACCATACACTTTCATTTCTTCAGAGCGGTTCTTTTTAATTTTCTCCGGTGCGCGTGGTGATAATGCGCCTGTTTTCTTTTCTTTCGGTTTATAACTCACGCCAGTGCTTTTTACTGTTACTTTTACCGAGCCACTTTCACCATTGGCTTTATTTAATGAAAGTTCCGCAATTTTCGGCTCTCTGACTTCTTGCTGTTGGAAACCTCGAGAAGGTTTACGATCATCCCGTTTTTTATCAAAGTGCGGTCGATTTCCCTCATGTTTTTCATTATTACGACGATCATCAAAGCGACGTTCTTTATCATTAAATGTGCGTTTTGGGCTACGCTCTTGAAAAGATTTGCTGGAATTGGTTTGGAATGATGGTTTACGTGAATTGCTCATAATTTGCTTCTCGAAGGAAAAATTGGATAATAATTCGCCAAAAAATGCGAAAATTTGTGAGCATTATAACGAAAAAAAACCTTTTTTCTATCAATCTATAAAGGAAATATTGTAAACTAGAAGACTAATTTTTAGTGTAGAGATAGATTATGTTAATCAACAAAGCTAAACGAGCAGAACAAAATTTAAAAAATTTGCCTTTTCTTCCTTTACAGGCAGATCAGGTTGAGTTTCTGTTTAGTCCGCTTGAATTCAAAGCACAAATTATAGAATTAATTCGCCAAGCTAAAAAACGCATTTACGTGACCGCACTTTATTGGCAAAAAGATGAAGCGGGACAAGAAATTCTCAATGAAATTTATCGCGTAAAACAAGATCATCCAGAATTGGATGTGAAAATTTTAGTGGATTGGCATCGCGGACAACGCAATTTACTCGGTGCAGAAAAATCTGCCACTAACGCTGATTGGTATTGTGAACAACGCCAAACCTATCAACTTCCCGATGAACCGAATATGTTCTTTGGTGTGCCTATTAATACCCGCGAAGTCTTCGGCGTATTACATGTTAAAGGATTTGTCTTTGATGATACCGTCCTTTATAGCGGTGCAAGTATCAATAATGTGTATTTACAACAACAAGATAAATACCGCTACGACCGCTATCAAAAAATTCACAATGCTGCACTTGCGGATTCTATGGTGAATTTCATCAATGATTATTTATTGGATTTCAGTGCGGTACACCCATTAGATGTGGCTAATCGCCCTCGCACCAAAGAAATTCGTAGTGCAATAAAAGCTTATCGCAAAAACCTATCAATCCATGCTGAATATCAGTTGGAAAGTGCGGTTGGTTTTTCCGATGTTTTAACCATTTCACCACTTTTTGGTTTAGGCGCATCAGGCAATGAATTAAACCAAGTTATCGAAGATTTATTCTTACAAGTGCAGGAAAAATTGGTAATTTGCACCCCTTATTTCAACTTTCCTCGCACGCTAAGAAGTAAACTTGCCCGCTTATTAGAGCAAGGAAAACGTGTCGAAATTATCGTGGGTGATAAAGTCGCGAACGATTTCTATATTCCACCAGAGCAACCATTTAAAATGGCAGGTGCATTACCCTATTTATATGAAAGCAATCTTCGTCGTTTCTGCGAGAAATTTGATGCTTACATTAAAAATGGCCACTTAACGGTACGTTTATGGAAAGACGGCGATAACACTTATCACCTCAAAGGTGTTTGGGTGGACAATCAGTATATTCTTTTAACAGGGAACAACCTGAACCCTCGTGCATGGCGTTTAGATGCGGAAAATGGATTATTAATCCACGATCCAAAACAAGAACTTCAGTCACAAGCGGAAAAAGAATTATCGCACATCCGCCAACATACCAAAGTATTGCAAGATTATTCTGAATTAGAAGAATTGACGCAATATCCTGAACCAGTGCAAAAACTATTGAAGAAGTTTGCTCGGATTCAGGCAGACAAATTGGTCAAAATGATTTTATAAATACAAAAAGAAGCCGACAAATGTTGGCTTCTTGCTTGTATCTTGCGCAAAAATATCAACTAACATTGCACAAGTGAAATAAGTTGTTATAATCGCCCAACTTTTTAATCTTATCGGAGAAATCAATGAACCCAATTTCTTATTGGCAACGCCTAAAAGTTGCATTTCAATATGTGATGCCACAAATCTATATGACACAAGCAGCAGGTTGGTTAGCTAAACAAAAATGGGGCGCAGTGACACATTTTGTGATTAAAGCGTTTGCAAAAAAATACAACATTGATATGAGCATTTCTGAAAAAGAAAAATTCAGTGATTACGCCAGTTTTAATGAATTCTTTATCCGTCCATTAAAAGAAAATGCACGACCAATTAACCAAAATCCAGCCGCACTTTGTTGCCCTGCGGATGGCCGTGTAAGTGAATGTGGACATATTGAAGATGACCGCCTATTACAAGCGAAAGGTCACTTTTTCAGCTTAAATGATTTATTAGCGGAAGATCAAGATTTAACCGAGACCTTTAAAAATGGGGAATTCATCACCACTTATTTATCACCACGTGATTATCACCGTGTGCATATGCCATGTGATGGTACGCTTCGCAAAATGATTTACGTGCCGGGTGATTTATTCTCCGTCAATCCATTTTTAGCGAAACATGTGCCGAACCTCTTTGCTCGTAATGAGCGTGTAATTTGTGTCTTTGATACTGAATTCGGCACCATGGTACAAATCTTAGTGGGAGCAACAATCACTGCGAGTATCGGCACGGTTTGGGCTGGCGTTATTAATCCGCCACGTCATAACGAAGTGAAAGTATGGACTTATGAAGGTGAAAGTGCGGTTAAATTAAGCAAGGGTCAAGAAATGGGTTGGTTCCAACTTGGTTCTACCGTAATTAATTTATTCCAAGCCAGCCAAGTGAAAATTGCCGATCATTTAAGTGTTGATGAACCTGTGCGCATGGGTGAAATCTTGGCATTGAAAAAATAGTTTTATAACAAAGGGAAAAACAATGACAGCTCAAATTTTTGAACAAGTAAAATTAGAAAGTATTTCTGAAAAAGGCAGCTACGGTATCGGTTTACAAATCGGTCAGCAATTAGCTGATAGCCAAATGGATATTTCTGTTGAAGCGGTAGCAAAAGGCATTTTCGATGCGTTGAACCGTAATCAACCTGCATTAGAAATTAATGATTTAATGCATTCTGTTCAAGCACTTCAACAACAAGCTGCTGAAGCACAACAAGCGCAATTTAAAGCGATTGAAGAAGAAGGTAAAAAATTCTTAGAAGAAAACGCGAAAAAAGCAGGCGTAAACGTCACTGACAGCGGTTTACAATACGAAATTTTAACCGAAGGTAACGGTAACAAACCATCTGCAACTGATAAAGTACGTGTTCACTACACAGGTACATTACCAGATGGTACCGTATTCGACAGTTCGGTTGCTCGTGGAACACCGGCTGAATTCCCAGTAAATGGCGTAATTCGTGGTTGGGTTGAAGCATTACAAATGATGCCTGTTGGTTCTAAATGGAAACTCACTATTCCACACGAACTGGCTTACGGTGAACGTGGTGCGGGCGCATCTATCCCACCATTCTCAACCTTAGTGTTTGAAGTCGAATTACTCGATATCCTCTAAAAAGAAAAAGTGCGGTTGAAATGATTTAACCGCACTTTTTTTATTTTTAGCTTGCTAAAAAAGTAAAAACTCATAAAATGAACGTTCATTCATTTTTGAATGTTTGTCTTAAATGACCTTTCTCATATATAACCCTAAGAATTTTATTTTTTATTATGCGACAAGCAGAAGAATTTAAGCCAAAGATAGATGTCAGTGAGCAGATCTTTGATGCAACAGATCGTCTAATGGCAAAAGAAGGATTGCATCATCTTTCTATGCATAAGTTAGCCAAGGAGGCTGGTATTGCCGCTGGTACAATTTACCTTTATTTTAAGAGTAAAGATGAGTTATTAGCTCGATTTGCTCGTCGAGTGTTCAATAAGTTTGTAGTGGCGATTGAAGAAGGCTTTGATGAAAACCAATCTTTTTTCGAGCAATATAGAAAAATGTGGTGGAATATTTGGCATTTTCTTCAAGAAAATCCAACGATTCTGTTAAACATGAACCAATACCGATCTTTGCTGGAGTTTATTGAAACCTGCAAAGAAATGGAGTATTCGTGTTGGGATCAGTTTTGTCTCAAGGGACAAGCAGCAAATGTGTTGGCTGATTTAGATCCTCATATGTTATTTTTGTTGAGCCTTAAAACTGCAATAGTTTTAGCCTCAGATATCAAATTCCTCGGTACGGCAGTGACCGATGAGATGTTAGAATCTGTCATTGAACGCTCTTGGCGTGCAATTCAGAAGTCGTAATTTTATTGTCTTAATGGAGTTTTCCAAATGAGTGTAACTCAAACTAATAGACCAAAGCGCTCACACATTTTCTTTTTGAAATTAGCGTTAGGCGTATTTGTGTTAATTTTTGCTGCAATGATTTTTCTTAATCATATGAAAGCAAAAGGCATAGCTGATTTCTTAGCAAATAAACCTGAAACAGCTTCTCCTGTTACAGCAATGACAGTCAAGCCTTCAGAATGGACGCCGATCATTGAAACAACAGGTCTTGTTCGTCCGAATCAAGGGGCAATGTTAAGTGCACAAAGCGCTGGAACCGTCTCTAAAGTACTCGTACAAAATGGCCAAAGTGTGAAAAAAGGTGATTTGTTAGTTGAGTTAGATAGCTCAGTTGAGCGTGCCAGTTTGCAAGCTGCGCAAGCTCAGGTGGTGTCATTACGTCAAACTTATCAACGTTATGCAAACCTTGCGGGCAGCGGAGCTGTTTCTCGTCAAGAATTAGATAATGCAAAAGCAGCTTATGAAGCACAAGCGGCAAATATTGAGTCATTAAAAGCGGCGATTGAACGTCGCCAAATCGTGGCACCATTTGATGGTAAAGCCGGTATCGTGAAAGTGAATGTTGGTCAGTACGTTTCAAACGGTACTGAAATTGTGCGTGTGGAAGATCGTTCTTCTATGAAAGTGGATTTTGCGATTGCTCAAAACCAATTAGATAAATTGCATATTGGTCAAAAAGTAACGGCTACGGCAGATGCGCGTAAAGGTGAAACTTTTGCCGCGAAGGTTACTGCAATTGAGCCTGCAATTAATTCTTCAACAGGTTTAGTCGATGTTCAAGCAACGTTTGAACCAGAAGATGGTGCAAAATTATTATCCGGTATGTTTACTCGCTTAAATGTCGCTTTACCAACTGAGCATAATCAAATCGTTGTACCACAAGTGGCAGTGAGCTACAACATGTATGGCGAATCGCTTTATATTTTGACCGCACTTTCCGATGAAGATATTGAGAAATTAGGCGGCGCAGAAAAAGCAGCAAATATGTACCGTGCAAAATCAATCACTGTATTTACGAAAGATCGTCAAGGCATTTATGCACAATTAAAAGGTGATGAAGTCAAAGTTGGCGATAAAATTGTGACAGGTGGTCAGCAAAACTTAAGTAACGGGGCATTAGTGTCTGTTGCAGATAAAGCGGGCGTAGGTACTGAACAACCTGCGAATAAAACGAATCTTTAATTAGGAAAAGCGAATGAAATTTACCGATATATTTATTCGTCGTCCTGTTTTGGCGGTTTCGATTAGCTTGTTAATCATTATTTTAGGTTTACAAGCAATTTCGAAATTGTCTGTGCGCGAATATCCGAAAATGACCACAACGGTAATTACGGTGACCACAGTATATCCAGGGGCGGATGCGAACTTAATTCAAGCGTTTGTTACTTCCAAAATTGAAGAGGCGGTAGCGCAAGCGGATAATGTGGACTATATGTCTTCAAGCTCTAGCCCAAGTACGTCAACAGTCACCGTAAAAATGAAATTAAATACGGATCCGAATGCAGCCTTGGCAGATGTTTTAGCTAAAGTTAACTCAGTTCGTTCTGAATTGCCAAGTGGTATTGAAGATCCAACGGTTTCTTCATCAACCGGTGGTTCGGGGATTATGTATATTAGTTTCCGTTCTAACAAACTTGATGCAAGCCAAGTGACTGACTATATTCAACGCGTAGTCAAACCGCAGTTCTTTACCGTAGAAGGGGTGGCGAGTGTGCAGATCTTTGGTGCATCTGAGTACGCACTTCGTGTTTGGTTAGATCCAGAAAAAATGGCGGCTCAAAACCTTTCAGCCACACAAGTGATGTCCGCATTATCCGCGAATAACGTTCAAACAGCGGCGGGTAATGATAATGGCTATTTTGTCACCTATAAAAACAAAGTAGAAACCACGACAAAATCGGTTGAAGAATTAGGTAATTTAATTGTTGAGTCTAGCGGTGATAAGTTAGTACGTTTACGTGATATCGCCGATGTTGAATTAAATAAATCAAGCGATAGCTCACGTGCAGTAGCGAATGGCGCGGATTCTGTTGTGTTAGCGATTAACCCAACCTCGTCAGCAAACCCATTAACTGTAGCTGCGAAAGTACGCCCACTGTATGACAGTATTAAAAATAATCTGCCGGATGCTATTGAATCTGACATCTTATATGACAGTACAATTGCGATTAATAACTCAATTAATGAAGTAATCAAAACGATTGTTGAGGCAACGCTGATCGTATTGGTGGTGATTACCATGTTTATTGGTTCATTCCGTGCGATTTTAATCCCGGTTATCACCATTCCGATTTCATTAATCGGGGTAATTATGTTGCTTCAAACCTTGGATTTCTCCATTAACTTGATGACGTTGCTAGCATTGATTCTGGCTATCGGTTTAGTGGTAGATGATGCGATTGTTGTTTTGGAAAACGTGGATCGTCACATTAAGTTAGGGGAAACGCCATTCCGTGCGGCGATTATCGGTACGCGTGAAATTGCTGTCCCAGTTATTTCCATGACTATTGCCTTGATTGCGGTATATTCTCCAATGGCGTTAATGGGCGGTATTACGGGTTCTTTGTTTAAAGAGTTCGCCTTAACCCTTGCAGGAGCAGTATTTATTTCGGGTATCGTAGCATTAACGCTTTCACCAATGATGACCAGTAAATTGCTGAAATCCAACGAGGCTCCAAATAAATTGGAACAAAGAGTAGAGCATACCCTTAGTAAAGTAAATGCAGCTTATGCGTATGTACTTGATTTGGTGATGGTAAACCGTAAATGTATGTTGATGTTTGCGGCAATTATCTTTGCAACCTTGCCAGTATTGTTTAAATCACTTTCAAGTGAATTAACACCAACGGAAGACAAGGGGGCATTTTTGGCAATCGGTTCTGCACCTTCGAACGTGAACGTGGATTATGTGCAAAATGCGATGGCACCTTATCAAGAGATTTTAACCAATACGCCAGAAGTGCAGTTTGCAATGACGATAGCAGGGGCACCAAGCTCTAACCAATCTTTAAACGTTGTGACTTTAAAAGATTGGAAAGAACGCTCTAAAAGCCAAACAGCAATCATGAAAGAGTTGAATGAAAAAGCGAAATCCATTCCTGAAGTATCTGTACAAGGCTTTGCGTTCCCTGAAATTGATACAGGAGAGATGGGACCGCCAATTGGCTTCGTAATTAGCACATCTCAAGACTATGGCGATTTAGCGAATGTGGCAGGTAAATTCTTAGAGGATATGCAGAAATCCAGTAAGTTCGTTTATACCGATCTTGATCTTAAATTTGATACCGCTCAAATGCGTATTAAGATTGATCGTGAAAAAGCGGGGACTTACGGTATTACAATGCAACAAATCAGCCGTACGTTAGGGAGCTTCTTATCTGCCGCAACCATTGAGCGTGTAGATATTGATGGCCGTGCTTATAAAATTATTTCCCAAGTAAAACGTGACAATCGTTTATCACCGGAAAGTTTTAATAAGTATTACGTCACTGCGGCAAATGGTACCTCTGTTCCATTAAGCAGCTTGGTGACAGCAACACTAGAACCACAACCAAGTTCATTACCACGTTTCAGCCAATTAAACTCAGCGGTAATTAGTGCAGTACCAATGCCGGGTACTTCAATTGGTGATGCGATCCAATGGTTACAGGACAATGCGAAAAATACGTTACCACAGGGTTATAACTATGACTTTAAAAGTGAAGCGCGTCAGTTAGTACAAGAAGGTAATGCACTTGCCGTGACTTTCTTACTCGCGGTGGTAATTATTTTCTTAGTCTTGGCGATTCAATTTGAATCAATTCGCGATCCAATCGTGATTATGATTTCTGTTCCTTTAGCCGTGAGTGGTGCATTGTTAGCCTTAAATGCCTTCGGATTTTTGGGTATTGCAGGCTCAACGCTAAATATCTACTCACAGGTTGGTTTGATTACCTTAGTCGGACTTATCACAAAACACGGTATTTTGATGTGTGAAGTAGCGAAAGAAGAGCAGTTAAACCATGGTAAAACCCGTATTGAAGCGATCACCGAAGCGGCTAAAGTACGTTTACGTCCAATTCTGATGACAACCGCTGCGATGATTGCAGGTCTTGTACCGTTGCTTTATGCAACAGGTGCGGGGGCGGTATCTCGTTTCAGTATTGGTATTGTTATCGTGGCGGGTTTGGCAATCGGTACATTGTTTACCTTGTTCGTGTTGCCAGTGATTTATTCTTACATTGCAAGCGAACACAAACCATTACCAGTGTTTGATGAAAATGTAAAACCAATCGAAGGTCACATTAACGAACAACATTAATTGAAAATATGATAAAAACAAACCGCACGTTGATTTTTCAAGTGCGGTTTTCTTTTAGAGATTAAAAAAGCGAACATGATGTTCGCTTTTTATTTATGAAAGTGCGGTCAATTTTTTAACCATTTTTATTTTTAGCGGCTTTGTAAAGCTCCATCGCTTCTGGTAATAAGCGTTGTAAGTTTTCTTGACGGGATTCATCACTCGGGTGAGTGGAGGCTAATACATCAAGCGCACCTCTTGACCCTCCCGACATTTTTGCCATTTTTTGCCACAAACCAGGTGCCACCTGCGGATTATAGCCTGCACGCGACATAAGCATTAAGCCTTCTTCATCAGCTTCTGTTTCAGCACTACGAGAATAAGGTTTATCTAAGGCAAAATCTTTGGTTAAAGAAACGAGCTCTGTCATATCTGCTCCCATAAAAACGGATAATGCAGTTCCACCAATGGCTCCAGCAATAGAACTCATCGTACCAAAGTTGGCTTTCGCTTTACCGTGTTCTTTTAAGGCGTGAGCCATTTCATGTCCCATGACGACAGCGATTTCATTATCGTTTAGTTGTAACGTATCCACTAAACCTGTATAGAAAGCCATTTTTCCACCAGGCATAGCCCAAGCATTGAGTTCTTTAGATTTAATGACATTAATTTGCCAGTTAAATTGTTGTCCTGTTTCATTCGCTTGGTCTGCATAAGGGACCATTTGATTAAAGACATGATGAATACGTTTTGCCGTATTTGATGTCGTATCAATTGCCCCTTGTGCACGAATTTTTCCCATTTCTTGTGTATAACTACTTGCAGCTTCTTGATTGATTGAGGCAGAATCCGCACAAGATGTGATAACCGCACTTGCTAATACAGCAAACACAAAACTTTTGAGTTGTTTTTTCATAAATTATCCTTTTTGTTGAGATGACTGATTATATGAATTTATTGCGTTTTGTCGATACAAAAAGATTGCCTTTTACTTATGTACTATTATAATAGTGCGAGATATATATTTTTTAGGCGGGAGCATGACAACAAAAAAATTACCATCTTTATTTGGTGGAGCCATGATTATTACAGGTACAGCAATTGGTGCGGGAATGTTGGCTAACCCCACTTCTACAGCTGGAGTATGGTTTATTGGATCGCTTCTCACCTTAATTTACACGTGGTTTTGTATGACTACGTCTGGTTTGATGATTTTAGAAGCCAACTTACATTATCCTACTGGCTCAAGCTTTGACACCATTGTGAAAGATTTGTTAGGTAAAGGTTGGAATATTATCAACGGTCTTTCTGTGGCTTTCGTCTTATATATTTTAACTTATGCTTATATCACCTCTGGCGGCGGTATTACACAAAACTTGCTTAATCAAGCGCTTGGTTCTGCTGAAAGTGCGGTCGATATTGGACGTACTTCTGGATCCTTAATTTTCTGTTTTATTCTTGCAGCTTTTGTATGGCTTTCTACTAAAGCTGTGGATCGTTTCACCACTATATTGATTGTTGGAATGGTAGTCGCTTTTTTCCTTTCTACCGCAGGTTTATTGAGTTCGGTGAAAACAGAGGTGTTATTCAATAGTATTGCAGAAGGTGAGCAAACCTATTTACCTTATTTATTGACCGCACTTCCAGTTTGTTTAGTGTCCTTTGGTTTCCACGGAAATGTACCGAGCCTCGTCAAATATTACGATCGTGATGGTAGTAGAGTAATGAAATCGATCTTTATCGGTACGGGCTTAGCATTAGTGATTTACGTCTTATGGCAGCTGGCGGTGCAAGGTAATTTACCACGTACAGAATTTGCACCCGTAATTGAAAAAGGCGGCGATGTATCGGCATTATTAGAAGCATTACACAAATATATTGAGGTGGAATACATTGCGGTTGTATTGAATTTCTTTGCTTATATGGCCATTGCGACCTCATTCTTAGGGGTAACGTTAGGTTTATTTGACTATATTGCCGATTTATTTAAATTTGATGACAGCGTATTAGGTAGAACAAAAACCACATTGGTGACATTCTTACCGCCGCTATTGTTAAGTTTACAATTCCCTTATGGCTTCGTGATTGCCATTGGTTATGCTGGATTAGCTGCAACCATTTGGGCAGCAATCGTGCCAGCACTGCTTGCTAAAGCCAGTCGCCAAAAATTCCCAAATGCGACTTATAAAGTGTATGGCGGTAATTTTATGATTGGCTTTGTGATCTTATTTGGTGTGTTAAATATTGTGGCACAAGTAGGTGCAAACTTAGGATGGTTTGCCAATTTCACAGGATAAGTTTTCGCGTTAATGTTAATATTGTAGGGGCGTATCGAATACGCCCTTTTTAATTTTACATAGGAAACGAGATGTGTAACAAAACGAGCGTTTACGATAAAGAAAACTTCTTTGAGCTTTATCAAAAACTTCGATCTAACCCAATCAGTCTCAATGAAATAGTGGAAAAGCCGACTATGCTTTCCCTCTTACCTGATTTACAAGGAAAAAAATTACTCGATCTAGGTTGTGGAACGGGTGGACATTTGCAACTCTATTTAGAACGCAATGCGGAGAGCGTAGTAGGAACGGATCTTTCAGCTAAAATGCTAGAGCAAGCTGAACAAGATCTGCAAAAGTGCGGTCAATTTTCAGGATGTTTTTCGCTATATCAGTTACCGATGGAAAAATTAACGGAATTGCCAGAAAGTGATTTTGATGTCATTACCAGCTCTTTTGCTTTTCATTATGTTGAAGATTTTCCCGCTTTATTAGCTTCTATTGCCAACAAACTTAAGCCTTACGGCACACTCGTTTTTTCCCAAGAGCATCCGATTACAACTTGCCATAAAGAAGGGGAACGCTGGGAAAAAAATGAGAAAAAACAGCAAGTCGCTTATCGTTTAAACCATTACCGTGATGAAGGACTGAGAGAGCGAAATTGGTTTCAACAACCTTTCAAAACCTATCACCGCACGACAGCAACGATTATTAATGATTTAATCGCTGCGGGTTTCCAAATTGAGCAAATGGCTGAACCAATGTTAGCCGAACAGCCACAATGGCATGATGAATTTAAAGATTTGCGGCATCGTCCCCCTTTATTGTTTATTAAAGCAAGAAAAGTGATGAATTTAACAAAATAAACTGGTTTTTGACCGCACTTTATGGTATAAATCGCACCGCTGTTTTTGGGTTTCAAAAGCAGCGTTTTTAATTATTAACAACACACACATATCATTAAGGCTTAATCGGGGTGCCAAACGGTCGATTAGCTGATATGTGGAGGCTCAACCCCAACAAAAGGAAAATATTATGGCACAAGTTTCAATGCGCGACATGATCAATGCGGGCGTACACTTCGGACACCAAACTCGTTACTGGAATCCACAAATGAAACCTTTCATTTTTGGTGCTCGTAACGGTGTTCATATCATCAACTTAGAAAAAACTTTACCTTTATTCAACGAAGCTTTAGCGGAATTAACCCGTATTGCTAGCAACAACGGTAAAGTATTATTCGTTGGTACTAAACGCGCGGCTCAAGAAGCAGTACAAGCTGCAGCATTAGACTGTCAACAATATTACGTAAACCACCGTTGGTTAGGTGGTATGTTGACTAACTGGAAAACCGTTCGTCAATCAATTAAACGTTTAAAAGATTTAGAAACTCAATCTCAAGACGGTACTTTTGACAAATTAACCAAAAAAGAAGCGTTAATGCGTACCCGTGAGATGGAAAAACTTGAATTAAGCCTTGGCGGTATCAAAGATATGGGTGGCTTACCAGATGCGTTATTCGTTATCGGTGCAGACCACGAACATATCGCGGTTAAAGAAGCAAACAACCTAGGTATTCCTGTATTTGCTATCGTTGATACTAACTCAACTCCAGCTGGCGTAGATTTCGTTATCCCAGGTAACGATGATGCGACTCGTGCTATCCAACTTTACGTTTCTGCAGCTGCAGCAGCGGTTAAAGAAGGTCGTGGTAACGAAGCTCAAGTTGCTGAAGAATTAGCAGCTGACGCAGAATAATTTAAGTTTTGCAATAAGGCGAAGCCCTTAATAATCAAACGATTAATTGGCATAGGGGCTAAAATTTAGCCCCTATATTTTTATCTAAAAGTGCGGTCAAAATAAATCGCATTTTCGACAGAGGATTTTTAAAATGGCTGAAATCACAGCATCATTAGTAAAAGAACTTCGTGAACGTACCAGTGCCGGTATGATGGAATGTAAAAAAGCATTAGTTGAAGCAAACGGTGATATCGAGTTAGCAATCGACAACATGCGTAAATCTGGTCAAGCTAAAGCTGCTAAAAAAGCAGGCCGTGTTGCCGCTGAAGGTGTTATCCTTGCTCGTGTAGAAAATGGTTTCGGTGTATTAGTTGAAATGAACTGTGAAACTGACTTCGTAGCAAAAGATGCTGGCTTCTTAGGTTTAGCAAACGAAGTAGCTGATTTTGCAGCAGCACACAAAGGTACGACTATCGAAGCGTTACAAGCACAATTTGAAGAAAAACGTGCTGCATTAGTGGCTAAAATCGGTGAGAACATGAACATCCGTCGTGTTGCTTACTTAGATGGTCAAGTTATTGCTCAATACTTACACGGTGCGAAAATCGGTGTGTTAGTTGCGGGTGAAGGTTCTGCTGATGAACTTAAAAAAGTGGCAATGCACGTTGCGGCATCTAAACCAGAATTCGTGAACCCAGAAGATGTACCTGCAGAAGTAGTTGAACACGAGCGTCAAATCCAAATTGATATCGCAGTTAACTCTGGCAAACCAAAAGAAATCGCAGAGAAAATGGTTGAAGGCCGTATGAAGAAATTCACTGGTGAAGTTTCATTAACAGGTCAACCATTCGTCATGGATCCTTCTGTATCTGTAGGCGACTTCTTAAAATCAGTAAATACTTCAGTGTCTAACTTCATCCGTTTAGAAGTAGGTGAAGGTATCGAGAAAAAAGAAGAAGATTTCGCAGCTGAAGTTGCAAAAATCACTGGCGGTAACGCTTAATTTTCTCCATTGAGATATTATAAAAAAGCCGATATTCAATATCGGCTTTTTTGTTATCTTAAATTTGAGATGCTTTATTTCTTTGGACGAATATCGATGGCAGGGTCTGCATCTTTACGATATTTTTCTTCAATCAGTTTTTTCAGTCCATAATCGTCTTTGTCAGCTTGTTCAGAGAATAAATCTTCCTCTAAAGTGAGCTTCGGATTTTTAATCCCTATCCAATGAGCAATACCTTCCAAGAAATTTAAACCAGATTTAAAGGTTTTGTATTCCTTACGCTCGGTATCATCAGATGAAATTTTAAAGAGCGGAATATTATGATGTAATTGGCTGTGACAGTTTTGGTTAAACAAGGTGACGCCATGTTTATCATCTTCCTGATGACATAAACCATGATCTGAAAAATAAATCATCGAGAAAGTGCGGTGTGTTTTTTGCTCGTTTTCTTTGAGGGTTTCATACACTTTCTTAATAAAATCATCGGTTTTCTTAATGGATGTAATATAGCAATTTAAGTATTCATTCTTTTTTTCGATGTCATTGTCATTGAAAATTTTCGGGTAATCTTCAACGCGATCGCAAGCAAGCGGATGTGAGCCATAAATGTGTAATACAATAAAGCGTTTACCTTGCGTTGGATCTTCTAAAACTTGGGCAAATTTAGGGATTAGATCAAAATCGCTGTAGTTTGTTGAATTAAAGCTCCCACCTTTTTTCAAGAAAATGGTTTCATCAGATTTTGATGCAAGCGAGGCGACTGGCGTGTCATATTCACCTAAGAAACCTTGATTAGACAGCCAGTAGGTTTTCAGACCTGCAGACTTAATGAGATCCACTAAGCTTAAATCATAGTTTGGTTCCCATTTTTCTTTATCAGATAACGTTAACATTAAGCGCAATGAGGCGACAGTGTTGGTTCCGGCAGATGTCATCCCATCAATCAGTGTACCAGTTACTGATGACATAAATGGTGTGTCATTTACGGGGTATCCATACGCATGCAAGTAATCTTTTCTCGCACTTTCACCCAAAATAATCACATAATCTTGGTATTTCGAATTTTCTAATGTGGATTGTCCCCAGTTGCTTTCCTGTGACATTTTTTTCAATTTTTGCCATTCATCAACGATTTTAACAGTGGAATCAATGGTTTCTTTTAATGGCGCAGCAATTGGTAAGTTATAACCAATTAACAAGGTAGCCAAAGCGATAAATGTTTTATTGCGATAAAATTTCACGCCAAATTTGACCGCACTTTTGTAATGTAAAAAGACTAATAGTGGAATAGCCAATGCCGCTAAATAGCTACTCACGGGGATTTGCATGAGAAACTCTTTGGTCTCTAACATATCTGTTGCAAGAACCGAAGCGATATATTGGTAGCTTGGCGCACCAAAATTTAAGCCTGTCGGCGTATAAATTGCGTGTAAGCAAACTAAGGGGAATAAAATAAAATAGAAAGATTTTCGGCTACTACTTAATAAAATAATGAAAATAGCCGTGAGTAAAATCAGACTAATAGATGGCTCAGGAAACATCCCTGAACCTCGTAAAATCAAATAACCGGCAGCAATGGCGCAAGCCAAAGAAAAAAGTGCGGTTAAAATTTGTGAGGTTTTTGAAATCTTCATAAAGTTTACCTATAAAATCAAAACAGCGATATTTTATCGCACTTTTCTGACCAATTTCCATTTTTAACTTTTTCTCTCTTTTGCTAGAATAAGCCAAATTTTGTAACCGACAAAGGAAAAGACAAATGAGCCAACCAATTTACAAACGTATTTTATTGAAATTAAGTGGTGAAGCATTACAAGGGGATGAGGGATTCGGTATCGATCCTTCGATTCTTGATCGTATGGCGTTAGAGATTAAAGAATTAATTGAAATGGGCGTGGAAGTTGGTGTTGTGCTCGGCGGTGGTAACTTATTCCGTGGCGCAAAATTAGCTAAAGCCGGCATGAATCGCGTAGTAGGCGACCATATGGGGATGCTTGCAACTGTGATGAATGGTTTGGCGATGCGTGATGCGCTTCACCGTGCAGATGTGAATGCAAAATTAATGTCTGCTTTCCAATTAAATGGTATCTGCGATACCTATAATTGGTCTGAAGCGATTAAAATGTTACGTGAAAAACGTGTAGTTATTTTCTCAGCCGGTACAGGTAGCCCGTTCTTTACTACAGATTCTGCGGCATGCTTACGCGGTATCGAAATTGAAGCGGATATCGTTTTAAAAGCGACTAAAGTTGATGGTGTGTATGATTGCGATCCAGCAAAAAATCCTAATGCGAAGCTATACCATAAATTATCTTATGCAGAAGTGATTGATAAAGAATTAAAAGTAATGGATTTAGCAGCATTCACACTTGCGCGTGACCACGGTATGCCAATTCGTGTATTTAATATGTGCAAACCAGGTGCGTTACGTAAAGTGGTACTTGGTACAGAAGAAGGCACAACGATTAGTTAATTTTTTAAAGAATAAAATGGCGAGAGACAATCTCGCCTTTTTTATGAATAAATTTATTCAAAACTCCCTAAAAATCCAGTAAAATCACTGTGTTTTATCTTTATTTATTGAAAAGGACAGATGAATGATTAATGAAATCAAACAAGATGCTGAAGCTCGTATGGAAAAAAGCCTCGAAGCGTTGCGTGGACATATTGCAAAAATCCGTACAGGTCGTGCTCAACCTAGCTTATTAGACGCGATCCAAGTGGAATACTATGGTGCAGCGACCCCACTTCGTCAATTAGCTAACGTTGTTGCAGAAGATGCGCGTACTTTAGCGGTAACAGTATTTGACCGTTCTTTAATCAGTGCAGTAGAAAAAGCGATTTTAACGTCTGATTTAGGTTTAAATCCATCTTCAGCGGGTACAACAATTCGCGTACCTCTTCCTCCATTAACTGAAGAACGTCGTCGTGATTTAATCAAAATCGTAAAAGGCGAAGGTGAACAAGGTAAAGTCGCGATTCGTAACGTGCGCCGTGATGCAAATGATAAAATCAAAGCATTATTAAAAGACAAAGAAATCAGCGAAAATGATCAACACAAAGCGGAAGAAATCATTCAAAAAGTGACTGATAGCTATATCAAAAAAGTGGATGAGATCTTAGCAGATAAAGAAAAAGAATTAATGGATTTCTAATTGTCGAACCATGTTTTGGGGCAGGCCAAGTGTCTGCCCTTGTTCTATTCTGATAAAAAAATAAAAGCACAAAGTGCGGTCGAAAATTTATGCAAAAACAAAATCTTGTTATTTTAGGATCAACCGGTTCTATTGGTCATAGCACCCTTTCAGTTATCGAACATAATCCTGACAAATACCATACCTTTGCGTTAGTGGGAGGCAAAAATGTTGAGACTATGTTTGAACAATGCGTGAAATTTCAACCGCACTTTGCTGCATTAGACGATGAACATGCAGCAAAAGTATTGCGAGAAAAATTAGCTTCACATCACATTAAAACGGAAGTCTTAGCCGGACAGAAAGCGATTTGTGAGTTGGCTGCACATCCAGACGCAGATCAAGTTATGGCCGCCATTGTTGGGGCTGCAGGATTACTACCAACTCTTTCGGCAGTAAAAGCGAGTAAGAAAGTCTTGCTTGCAAATAAAGAATCATTGGTGACTTGTGGCCAGATCTTTATTGATGCAGTGAAGCAGTCAAAAGCAAAATTATTGCCTGTTGATAGCGAACATAACGCGATTTTTCAATCTTTACCGCCTGAAGCCCAAGAAAAAGTTGGCTTCTGTCCTTTGAAAGAATTAGGGGTCAGTAAAATTATCTTAACCGGTTCTGGTGGCCCTTTCCATTATACGCCATTAAACGAGTTTGAACATATTACTCCAGAACAAGCCGTCGCTCATCCAAACTGGTCAATGGGTAAAAAAATCTCCGTGGATTCTGCCACGATGATGAATAAAGGTTTGGAATACATTGAAGCCCGCTGGCTCTTCAATGCATCGGCTGATGAAATGGAAGTAATTATTCATCCTCAATCTATTATTCATTCAATGGTGCGTTATGTTGATGGATCTGTCATTGCTCAAATGGGTAACCCGGATATGCGTACGCCCATTGCGGAAACCATGGCTTATCCAAATCGTACCGTAAGTGGTGTGGAACCATTAGACTTCTTTAAAATCAAAGAATTGACATTTATCGAACCTGATTTTAATCGTTATCCAAATTTAAAATTAGCGATCGATGCGTTTGCAGAAGGGCAGTATGCGACAACCGCAATGAATGCAGCAAACGAAATTGCAGTACAAGCCTTTTTGGATGGATATATTAAATTTACGGATATTGCGAAAATTAACCAAGCAGCGGTTGAGCAAATGCCAGCTTCTATTATTTCAAGCATTGATGATGTCTTAGCCGTAGATAAGCAAGCACGTGAATTAGCCGCTTTGCTGATTAAAACGTTAATGTAGAATGCGTCAAAGTGCGGTTATAAATCCGAATATTTTAGAATGAAAGAACTTGATAACAATAATATTCCCGAACACGTTGCCATCATAATGGATGGTAATGGGCGTTGGGCGAAGCAACAAAATAAGCTGCGTATTTTTGGCCATACAAATGGGGTGGCAGCCGTGCGCCGTGCGGTGAGCTATGCACGACAAACGGGTGTTAAATTTTTGACATTATATGCGTTTAGCAGCGAAAACTGGAATCGTCCTGAGCAAGAAGTGAGCGCTTTAATGACGCTCTTTATGCAAGCGCTTGATCGAGAAGTCAAAAAATTACACAAAAATAATATTCGTTTAAAGATTATCGGTGATGTTTCTCGTTTTAGTGAAAAATTGCAAGAGAAGATCGCAAAAGCAGAAAAGTTAACGGAAAATAATACCGCACTGACTTTAAATATTGCAGCTAATTACGGTGGTTGTTGGGATATTGTTCAAGCGACTCAACAATTAGCTGAAAAAGTAAAAAATAATGAGATTTCGGTGAGTGATATTAATGAATCACTTTTCCAGCAACATTTAGTCACACAAGATGAGCCGCCGGTCGATTTATTAATTCGGACGAGCGGTGAACAACGTATTAGCAATTTCTTGCTTTGGCAAATTGCGTATGCGGAATTGTGTTTTTTAGATGTGCTTTGGCCGGATTTTAATGAAAAAGATTTTAATCAGGCAATTGCCTGCTATCAACAACGTCATCGCCGTTTTGGCGCGACAGAATAAGCGGAGAACTTATGCTTAAAGAACGTGTATTATCAGCCATTGTGTTGATTGCTTTGGTATTATGTGCCTTGTTCTTATTTACCCCATTTTATTTTGCCCTAGCCTTAGGCTTTGTGGCGACGCTTGGTATTTGGGAGTGGGCCCAATTTGCTCGTTTTAAAAATCCTTTAGTACGCCTTTGTATTGCGGCATTTTTAGGCGCATTTATCTTTCTCTGGCTTTATAACGAGGGTAGTTATTTAGATGCAGGTCGAGTGTTTGAAAACTACTTGCCGCTTTTATTGCTAAATTCTGTCGGTTGGTGGGCACTGGCATTAGTGTTAGTGATGACTTATCCAAGCTCTGCGAAGTTTTGGGGCAAAAATATCCCTTTACAAGTGTTGTTTGCGTTTTCTACGTTGATTCCTTTTGTTGCCGCCGTCTTACGTTTACGTTTAGATAATTATACTGCTGATCCTCATCATGGTTTATTCTTATTGCTTTATGTGTTTGTACTGGTATGGGCAGCGGACTCTGGTGCCTATTTCGCGGGACGAGCTTTTGGTAAGCACAAACTTGCACCTAAAGTATCACCGGGAAAAACATGGCAAGGCGTATTTGGTGGCATGATCACCGCAGCGGTATTGGCATTTGTGTTTATCCATTTCTCAGGTGAAACCTTATTAGGTAGTCGTGCAATGAGTGGTTTTATTGTGCTTTCTGTGGCAACAGTGGCTATTTCTGTATTGGGTGACTTAGCCGAAAGTATGTTTAAACGTGAATCAGGCATTAAAGACAGTAGTCAATTAATTCCAGGCCATGGCGGTATTTTAGATCGAATTGATAGCTTAACGGCAGCAGTGCCATTCTTCACCTACTTCTATTTCTTTGTGTTATAGGATCGAACATGTCGTTTTTGTGGTCGCTTGGCTCATTTATTGTTGCAATTGCCGTACTGGTTGCTGTACATGAATACGGTCACTTTTGGGCCGCAAGAAAGTGCGGTATTAAAGTTCATCGTTTTTCCATTGGCTTTGGTAAAGTAATTTGGCAACGTACAGATAAATTGGGCACAGAGTTTGCGATTTCAGCCATTCCGCTTGGCGGTTATGTAAAAATGCTTGACGGGCGAAATGAAGCAGTTCCCGCAGAATTAAAATCGCAGGCATTTGAAAGTAAATCTGTTGCGCAACGTGCTTTTGTGATTGCTGCAGGCCCCCTTGCTAATTTTATTTTTGCAATTTTGGCATATTGGGTAATTTATTCCGTTGGGATTCCGAGTGTTAAACCGGTCATTGAAAATATCACGCTAAATTCTCCGGCGGCGATGGCTCAAATTGAACCGAATAGCCAGATTTTGGCCATTGATGGGAAGAATACCCCCGATTGGGAAACCATTAATTTATTGCTCACTGATAAGTTAGGTTCTGATTCGGTTGGACTCACATTAACGCCTTTTGGTGAAGACCAACCTTATCAACGAACCATTAATCTGCAAAATTGGACATTTGAACCAGATAAAGAAACAGCATTTGAAACATTAGGGATTAATCCCGTTTCAAGTAAAGTGGAGATGACATTATCAAAAGTGGTGGAAAACTCTCCAGCAGAAAAAGCGGGCTTATTGATTGGCGATAAAATTTTAGCAGAAAATTCGACCGCACTTGATTGGAAAGCTTTTGTCGCACTGGTACAACAAGGTCAGTCGTTCACAATTAAGGTTGAACGTAATCAAGAAATTTTTGCCAAAACCTTGCGACCAGAAAAAAATCAAGATGGTAAATGGTTTGTAGGGGTAAGTCCGACGTTCTTAAAAGTTGGCGAACAGTATCGAACTGAACTAAAATATGGTATTCTTGATGCCTTAAAGAAAGGCATAGAAAAGACAGGTCAAATTTCTTGGTTTATTGTGAAGGCAATCGGGAAATTATTTAGTGGAGAGCTTTCATTTTCCAGTTTGGCGGGGCCAATTTCAATTGCACAAGGTGCAGGCGCATCTTCTAACGCAGGTGTGATTTATTTCTTAAGTTTTCTTGCGTTGATTAGTGTGAATTTAGGCATAATGAATTTATTTCCGTTGCCAGTTTTAGATGGTGGACATCTCGTATTTTTGGCGGCGGAAGCTATCAAAGGAAAACCTGTTTCAGAACGGGTACAAAATTTAAGTTATCGTATAGGGCTGATACTCTTGTTAATTCAAACAATGGTTGTGCTTTTTAATGATTTCTTACGTTTATAACTATTATTTTTATAGGATAAAGTCGATGAAAAAACTTCTAATCGCAAGTTTATTATTCGGTACTACAACGAGTGTATTTGCGACACCATTTGTAGCGAAAGACATTCGTATTGATGGCGTTCAAGGAGACTTAGAACAGCAAATTTTAGCAAGTCTTCCCGTTCGTAGCGGTCAGCGTGTAACGGATCAAGATGTGGCTAATATTGTACGTTCATTGTTCATCAGTGGGCAGTTTGATGATGTTAAAGCTTTCCAAGATGGTGATGATTTAGTTGTAAGCGTTATTGCTAAGCCTATTATTTCTGAAGTACATATTAAAGGTAATTCAGTTGTTCCAACTGAAGCGTTAAAACAAAATCTTGATGCGAATGGTTTTAAAAGTGGTGATGTACTAAATCGAGCAAAATTAGAAGAGTTTGCGAAAACCTTAAGAGAACATTATAAGAGTGTAGGTCGTTATAATGCGAAAGTTGAACCTATTGTGACAACTTTGCCAAATAACCGTGCAGAAATTACCCTTCAAATTGATGAGGATGATACAGCAAAACTTCACTCTGTTACTTTTAATGGAAATGAGGCCATTTCAAGTAGTAAGTTACAGGAGCAAATGGAGCTCCAACCAGATGCTTGGTGGAAGCTTTGGGGTAATAAGTTTGATGGTTCTCAGTTTGATAAAGATATTCAAGCTATCCAAGACTACTACCAAAATAATGGTTATGCCAAAGCCAGAGTGACAAAAACAGATGTTCAATTAAATGAAGAACATACAAAAGCAGATGTGACTATTGATGTAAGTGAAGGTGAAAAATACAATTTAAGTTCTGCTCGTATTGTCGGTAACTTAGGTGGTATGGCTGATGAATTACAACCATTATTAGGTCAACTTCACTTAAACGATACATTCAGTCGTGCGGATGTGC
The DNA here is from genome assembly GCF_054332415.1 of Haemophilus sp. SZY H56. Lineage (NCBI taxonomy): Bacteria > Pseudomonadati > Pseudomonadota > Gammaproteobacteria > Pasteurellales > Pasteurellaceae > Haemophilus > Haemophilus sp. SZY H56. Next base: position 86,902 of record NZ_JBTGNX010000002.1, read on the forward strand.
AAAATGTAGAAAGCTTAATTAAAGATAAATTAGGTGAACGTGGTTACGGTAGTGCAACAGTGAATACTGTACCAACTTTTGATGATGCAAATAAAACATTAGCATTAACCTTTGTCGTTGATGCAGGACGTCGTTTATCTGTACGTCAAGTTCGTTTTGAAGGTAATACGGTTTCTGCAGATAGCACATTGCGTCAAGAAATGCGTCAGCAAGAAGGGAGTTGGTATAACTCACAATTAGTTGAGTTAGGTAAAGTACGTTTAGATAGAACAGGTTTCTTTGAGAGCGTAGAAAATCGTATTGAACCCATTCCTGGTTCTAACGATGAAGTAGATGTCGTATATAAAGTAAGAGAACGTAATACTGGTAGTATTAACTTTGGTATCGGTTATGGTACAGAGAGTGGTATCAGCTATCAAGCAAGTGTGAAACAAGATAACTTCTTGGGAACTGGTGCTGCGGTAAGTTTAGCTGGTACACGTAATGACTATGGTACAAGTGTAAACTTGGGTTATACAGAACCATACTTTACTAAAGATGGGGTAAGTTTAGGTGGAAACGTATTCTATGAAACTTATGATAACTCGAAAAGTGATACTTCATCAACCTATAAACGTACAACTTACGGTGGTAATGTCACATTAGGATTCCCAGTTAATGAGAACAACTCATATTATTTGGGATTAGGTTACGCCTATAATAAGATCAGTAATTTTGCTACTGAATACAATCGTAACCTATATATGAAGTCTATGAATTTAGATGGTAACTCAATTAAAACCAACGATTTTGATGTTTCATTCGGGTGGAATTATAACAGCTTAAATCGGGGCTATTTACCAACTAAAGGGGTGAAGGCAAGTATTGGTGGACGCATTACCGTTCCTGGTTCGGATAATAAGTATTACAAGTTAAGTGCAGATATTCAAGGATATTATCCATTAGATCGTCAGCACCTTTGGGTATTATCAGGTAAAGCAAGTGCGGCTTATGCTAATGGTTTGAGTAATAAGCGAGTACCTTTTTACCAGTTGTATAGTGCCGGTGGAATTGGATCACTACGAGGTTTTTCATATGGAGCAGTTGGCCCAAATGCGATATATTGGCAAAAAGATAGTTATGGTAACCAAGGTTGGGTTTCAAGTACTGATGTAATTGGTGGTAATGCGATGACTACGGCGAGTGTCGAGTTAATTATTCCAACTCCTTTTGTGTCAGATAAAAATCAGAATAATGTGAGAACTTCATTATTTGTTGATGCAGCAAGTGTATGGAATACAAAATGGAAATCTGATAGGGAAGGGCTTCCATCAGCCCTTCTTACAAACTTACCCGATTATGGTAAGTTTGGTCGAGTCCGTGCATCTGCTGGGGTCGGTTTTCAGTGGCAATCTCCGATTGGACCGTTGATTTTCTCTTATGCAAAACCAATCAAAAAATATGAGAATGATGATGTAGAACAATTCCAATTCAGTATTGGTGGTGCATTTTAAAGGTTGAACTTTAGTGTATTATTTAAGTCAAAATTTTTTCTGTGTCAGCATATTAGCTGATACAGAAAAGTTTATTAAACTCATTTAAGGATATTAAAATATGAAAAACGTAGTAAAAGTAACAGCGTTATCTGTAGGTCTTGCGTTGGCATCCGGTTTTGCCGCTGCAGATGAAAATATTGCATTCATTAATGCTGGCTACTTATTCCAAAATCATCCGGATCGCCAGGCTGTTGCAGACAAGTTAGATGCAGAATTTAAGCCAAAAGCCGATAAACTTGCAGCAAGCAAAAAAGAAATTGATGAGAAAATCGTAGCATCGCGTAAAAAAGTAGAAGCTAAAATTGCCTCTTTACAAAAAGATGCACCTCGTTTACGTCAAGCTGAAATTCAAAAACGCCAAGATGAAATTACTAAATTTGGTTCAGATGAAGAAGTTAAGCTAAATAAATTGATGGAAGAGCAAGATAAAAAAGTAGCAGAATTCCAAGAGCAAAATGAAAAACGTCAAGCAGAAGAGCGTGCTAAATTATTAGAAAGTATCCAAGTTGCAACTAATGATTTAGCTAAAACAAAAGGTTATACTTATGTTTTAGATGCTAATTCTGTTGTGTTTGCGGTAGATGGTAAAGATATTACTGAAGAAGTATTAAAATCTATTCCTGCAACTGAAAAAGCAGCTCCAGCAAAAACTGAAGAGAAAAAATAATAGGTTCTCATAATGCAAAAATCCTATTCTTTACAGGAATTAGCAATAAAGGTCGGCGGTACTCTTCGCGGTAACGCCGACGTTGTCGTTAATAGTATTGCTGCTCTTTCAAAAGCAGATGCAAATCAGCTTACATTCATTTCTAATGCAAAATTTCGACCTTTATTAGCTGAATCTAAAGCAGGTATTCTTGTGGTGTCAGAAGCGGATGTGGAATTTTGCTCACCTGAAAGTAACTTACTTATCGTCAAAGATCCTTATGTTGCTTACGCCGTATTAGCTCAATATATGGATACCACTCCGAAAGCGGCTCAAAATATCCACCCAAGTGCGGTTATTTCTGAAAAAGCGTCAATTGGTGAAAATGTCTCAATTGGCGCAAATGCCGTTATTGAAGAAGGTGTTGTATTAGGCGATAACGTGATTATTGGTGCGGGTTGTTTTGTGGGTAAATTCACCAAAATTGGTGCAGGTACACAGCTTTGGGCAAATGTAAGCGTTTATCATGAAGTAGAAATTGGACAAAATTGCTTAATTCAATCAGGTGCTGTGATTGGTAGTGATGGTTTTGGCTATGCAAATGATCGTGGCCGCTGGGTGAAAATTCCACAAGTTGGTCAAGTGATCATTGGTAATAATGTTGAAATCGGTGCTTGCACTTGTATTGACCGTGGCGCCTTAGATGCGACAGTCATTGAAGATAACGTCATCATTGATAACCTTTGTCAAATTGCGCATAATGTTCATATCGGCACAGGTACAGCAGTCGCTGGCGGTGTCATTATGGCGGGTAGTCTAAAAGTGGGGTGTTATTGTTTGATTGGCGGAGCAAGTGTGATCAATGGGCACATGGAAATCTGTGATAAAGTAACCGTGACTGGCATGGGGATGGTAATGCGTCCAATTACTGAACCAGGCGTTTACTCATCGGGTATTCCATTACAAACCAATAAAGAGTGGCGAAAAACAGCTGCACTGACTTTGGGGATTGATGGTATGAATAAACGCCTGAAAGCCCTTGAGAAAAAACTTGGCTAAGATTTTTAAAACGTACCCTAGGGTGCGTTTTATTTTTATACAGAAATATCGTATAATCTCAGTGTTTTATTATTATTTATTTTAAAGGTATTAGACGTGTCAGAGAATCAAGCAAGTAAAGTAATTGAAGCAAAAGAAATTATGACCTTATTGCCACATCGTTATCCATTTTTATTAGTGGATCGTGTGTTAGACTACAAAGAAGGTGAATGGTTAAAAGCAATTAAAAATATCAGCGTAAACGAACCTTGTTTTACCGGTCATTTCCCTGGAGAACCAATTTTACCCGGGGTGTTAATTCTTGAAGCTTTGGCACAATCAATGGGATTACTTGCATTTAAAACCCATGAATTAAAAGGTGGCGAATTATTCTATTTCGCAGGTATTGATGAAGCGCGTTTCAAACGCCCGGTATTACCTGGAGATCAAATGGAATTGAACGTTCAAGTGATTAGAGAACGTCGTGGTATTACAGCATTTACGGGTATTGCAACTGTAAACGGTGAAGTAGCTTGTGAAGCCAAATTAATGTGTGCTCGTCGATAATTAAAGAAAATTAAGGGGTAAGTATGATCCACCCAAGTGCAAAAATTCACCCAACCGCGCTTGTTGATGATGGCGCAGTTATTGGCGAAGACGTTGTTATCGGTCCTTTCTGTATTATTGAAGGGAGCGTTGAGATTAAAGCGCGTACCGTTTTAAATTCTCACATTGTCGTGAAAGGCGACACCGTGATTGGCGAAGATAACCAGATTTATCAATTCGCTAGCATTGGTGAAGTCAACCAAGATTTAAAATATAAAGGCGAAGCAACTAAAACCATTATTGGTAATGGCAACCTTATTCGTGAACATGTGACAATTCACCGCGGTACTATCCAAGGTGGTGGTGTAACACGTATTGGTAATAACAACTTATTGATGATCAATGTCCACGTTGCCCATGATTGCCAAATTAAAAATAACTGTATTTTGGCAAACAATGCAACCCTTGCAGGTCACGTTGAATTGGATGATTTCGTGATTGTTGGTGGTATGTCTGCGATCCATCAATTTGTGATCGTCGGTGCGCACGTAATGCTAGGTGGTGGCTCTATGGTTAGCCAAGATGTGCCGCCTTATGTGATGGCACAAGGTAACCATGCGCAACCTTTTGGTGTAAACCTTGAGGGATTAAAACGTCGTGGTTTTGATAAACCAACCATGCATGCGATTCGTAACGTCTATAAAATGATTTACCGTAGCGGTAAAACCCTTGAAGAAGTATTGCCAGAAATTGAACAAATTGCACAAACTGAATCTGCAATTAGTTTCTTTGTGGAGTTCTTCAAACGTTCTACTCGTGGCATTATTCGTTAATTAATGTTTCTTTTCTCGTTAAGAGAAAACGATGAATGACAAAGAGACCGCACTATGATTTGCTCAAAGTGCGGTCGTTTTTTAGGATAAATTTAATGATAAAAGAAAATCCGACTATTGCGATTGTTGCCGGTGAGGTCTCTGGCGATATTCTTGGTGCTGGTCTCATCCAAGCGCTTAAACGCCACTATCCGCAAGCTAAGTTTGTCGGGATTGGTGGTAAGCGAATGATTGCTCAGGGTTTTGAAAGCTTTTTTGATATGGAAGAGCTTTCCGTGATGGGCTTAGTAGAAGTGCTTAAACATTTACCTCGATTGCTTAAAATTCGTCGCAGTATCATCGAACAACTTTCTGCGATTAAACCGGATGTATTTATTGGTATTGATGCACCAGATTTTAATCTTACCGTTGAACTGAAATTAAAAGAAAAAGGGATTAAAACCATTCATTACGTGAGTCCATCTGTCTGGGCTTGGCGTCAAAATCGTATTTATAAAATTGCTAAAGCAACCCATCAAGTATTAGCCTTTCTTCCTTTTGAAAAAGCCTTTTATGATCGTTTTAATGTACCTTGCCGTTTTATTGGGCATACCATGGCGGATACCATCCCATTAAAACCAAATCGAACAGAAGCTTGCCAAACCTTAGGTATTGATGAAAAAGGACGTTATCTTGCCATTTTAGTGGGAAGCCGTGGTAGTGAAGTCGAGTTTCTGACTGAACCATTTCTAAAAACCGCTTTGTTATTAAAAGAAAAATATCCAGACTTGCAGTTTTTAGTTCCTTTGGTGAATGAAAAAAGTCGCCAGCAATTTGAGGAAATAAAGGCTCAGATTGCCCCTGATCTCGATATGCATTTAATTGATGGTAAAGCACGCCAAGTGATGATTGCCGCTGAAGTAACTTTGCTTGCTTCGGGGACTGCGGCGCTTGAGGCGATGTTGTGTAAATCGCCAATGGTGGTGGGCTATCGAATGAAACCGTTCACGTATTTCTTGGCAAAACGATTGGTCAAAACAAAATATATTTCATTGCCTAATTTGTTAGCGAATGAAATGCTTGTGCCAGAAATGATTCAAGAAGATTGCGAACCGCAAAAATTGGCAGAACAACTTTCTCAGTATTTGGGCGATGACGAAAGTGCGGTCAAATCTCGCCATGTTTTAATTCAACGTTTTACTGAATTACATAAATTAATTCAATGTGATGCGGATAGCCAAGCCGCACAAGCTGTGATTGATTCATTGGAGCAAAAACATGACTGATTTTGTTTATCCTGAAGGTTATCAATTATTTGCCGGAGTGGATGAAGTTGGACGCGGCCCTTTAGTAGGGGCAGTTGTAACAGCTGCAGTGATATTAGATCCGAATAATCCAATTACTGGTTTGGCAGATTCTAAAAAGCTTAGCGAGAAAAAACGCCGTGCACTCGCAGCAGAAATTAAAGAGAAAGCCTTGGCCTGGGCAATGGGACGAGCAGAGTCAGCAGAGATCGATGAGTTGAATATTCTGCATGCCTCTATGTTAGCCATGGAACGAGCAGTAAAAGCGTTAAAAATTCAACCGCACTTTGTGCTGGTGGATGGTAATCGTATTCCATCTAATCTTGATTTGCCTGCACAGGCCGTAGTGAAAGGGGATTCACTTGTGGCTGAAATTAGCGCCGCCTCTATTTTGGCAAAAGTCGCACGAGATCAGGAAATGGAGGAATTAGATAAGAAGTATCCTAAATATGCCTTTGCTCAACATAAAGGTTACCCTACCAAATTACATTTAGAAAAATTAGCGGAGCTTGGTCCTTTACCCGAGTATCGTCGTAGTTTTTCTCCTGTAAAGAAAGCGTTAGGTATAGAAAAGTAATTAGAAAGAAGATTATAAGATTAAAGGATAGAGTATGAATACCATTTTTGATCATGCACTTTGGGTAAGTCCATTATTTTTGACATTAATGTTGCTTATGGCTGCTATTATTTTATTCGTGCATAATAAAATTCGTATGGATGTGGTGGCATTATTGGTGATGCTCTTTCTTTATCTAAGCGGAATTCTGAGTACCCAAGAGATTTTCGTAGGCTTTAGTGATCCTAATATTATATTAATCGCCTTACTCTTCATTGTGGGTGAGAGTTTAGTCCGAACAGGGATCGCTTATCATGTAAGCGATGGTATTTTGAAAGTGGCAGGAAATAGTGAAGCTAAGGTGCTTATTTTGCTAATGCTTTCTGTGGCTGGATTGGGGGCATTTATGAGTTCAACGGGCGTAGTTGCCGTGTTTATTCCTGTTGTTATCATGATTTGTCGACAAATGAACATTTCACCAAAACGATTAATGATGCCATTAAGTGTGGCTGGGTTAATCAGCGGGATGATGACATTAATTGCAACAGCCCCTAATCTTGTCGTGAATGCAGAGTTAGTTAAAGAGACTCATCTTCGGTTTGAGTTTTTTGATTTCACTCCGATTGGCGTGTTGATATTAGTACTTGGCATAGGTTATATGCTCATTATTCGTCGATGGCTTTCTGTTCGTAATGATAATAGTAATCAAGAGACCAAACAAAGTTCCATGAGTGAGTTAATTGATGAATATGGTTTGAAAGATCGCACCAAGCGTTTAGTTGTGAAAAGTATGTCACCTTTCGTTGGTAAAACCTTAGATCAATTGCATTTGCGTTCTAGCTATCAACTCAATGTGCTAGCGATTGAACGATGGAAACACTTTCGTCCAAGCTATACTATGCCACTTGGCACGTCAGAGATAAAGGCAAAAGATATTCTTATGGTCAATTTGGAACGCTCTGATTTCAATTTTTCCCTATTTTGCCAAGAATTTCATTTAGAGCCTGCTGAAATTAAATCGCAGTCTTTTGATCAGCAAGCACGTTCTATTGGAATGGCTAAATTGATTATTGTACCAGATTCCATTTGTATAGGAAAAACGACAGCTGAGTTACAATTTCGTACAAAATATGGCTTAAATGTCGTTGGTATTAAACGGGATGGTGTAGTACTGAGTGATGCCTTTAATAAAGAAAAATTTTGTTCAGGCGATTTGCTTTTGGTAATCGGTGATTGGCGACTTATTCAAGCAATGCGCGATCGTCGGAAAGATTTTCTGGTATTGAATTATCCGAAGGAAATGGAACGCGCACTGCCTGCTCAGCGCCAAGCACCGTTTGCCTTACTATCCATTTTGGTCATGGTATTATTAATGGTTTCAGGCGTTGTTCCAAATGTCATTGCAGCATTAATAGCCTGTTTAATGTTGGCTTATTTTGGATGTATTGATGCAAAAAGTGCATACAATTCCATTCAATGGCCAAGCCTCATCTTGATTATTGGAATGATGCCATTTTCGACTGCACTTCAAAAAACAGGTGGGGTTGAATTGGCCGTAAAATGGCTGACCCAAATTATTGATGGATGGGGAATGTATCCCGTATTGATTGTACTTTTTATTTTTTGTGCATTAGTTGGATTGTTTATTTCGAACACGGCTACAGCAATTTTGATGGCACCGATTGCGATTTCTCTTGCTACACAGCTTAATGTTTCTCCAGTACCATTTGCGATGGTTGTGGCAATTGCCGCTTCAGCTGCTTTTATGACGCCAGTTTCCTCTCCAGTGAATACTATGGTAATTGGACCTGGTGGCTATAAATTTGCTGACTTTATTAAAATAGGCGTACCTTTTACTTTAATTGTTATGTTAGTCACTGTTTTTATTGTGCCAATACTGTTTCCATTTTAAATGAAAAAGAGCAGTCAAATCAAAGTTGACCGCTCTTTTTATCTCTCAGCGAGATTATTTATTTAATTTCGCTTTATAAGTTGGATTCATTAAGTTTTCTACAGAAAGAATGTCATCTAATTGCTCTTCTGTTAATAAACCTTTTTCTAACACAACTTCACGTACGCCTTTACCTGTTTGCGCACAGATTTTACCCACTAAGTCGCCGTTGTGGTGACCGATAAATGGATTTAAGTAAGTCACGATACCGATTGAGTTAAATACGTAGTTTTCACAAATTTCTTTGTTTACAGTGATGCCATCCACGCATTTATCACGTAAGTTCACACAAGCATTAGTTAAGATATCGATAGATTCGAACATTGCTTGACCAATCACGGGTTCCATTACGTTCAATTGTAATTGACCTGCTTCAGATGCGAAGGTCACAGTGGTATCGTTACCAATTACTTTAAAGCATACTTGGTTCACCACTTCTGGAACAACTGGGTTGACTTTTGCCGGCATGATAGAAGAGCCAGCTTGTAATTCAGGTAAGTTAATTTCTTTAATACCAGCACGTGGACCAGAAGAGAGTAAACGTAAGTCATTACATACTTTAGAAAGTTTCACAGCAGTACGTTTTAATGCACCATGAACCATGACATAAGCACCACAGTCAGATGTTGCTTCGATTAAGTTTTCTGCCGGTACGCAAGCTAATCCAGTCACTTCAGCAAGGTGTTTTACAACTAATTCTGTATAGCCTTGTGGCGTATTTAAACCAGTACCGATTGCCGTTGCACCAAGGTTTACTTCAAGGAGTAACTCAGCGGTACGTTTTAAGTTACGCACTTCTTCTTCAAGTAATACGGCGAAAGCTTTAAATTCTTGACCAACAGTCATTGGCACTGCATCTTGCAATTGAGTACGACCCATTTTTAAGATGTTCGCAAACTCTTTTGCTTTATTATCAAAACCGTCGTGTAAATATTGAATTTTATCGATCAATTTTAGGATGCTGTTATACACCGCAATACGGAAACCGGTAGGATACGCATCATTGGTTGATTGGCTTGCATTAACGTGGTCCATTGGGTTAATTACGTTATATTCGCCCTTTTTATGACCAATTTTTTCAAGGGCAAGGTTAGCAACCACTTCATTGGTATTCATATTGACAGACGTACCTGCACCACCTTGATATACATCTGATGGGAATTGATCTAAGCATTTCCCAGTGGTAAGGATTTCATCACAAGCTGCTACAATCGCTTTTGCAATATCACTTGGAATTGCACCTAATTCGCCATTGGCTAAAGCCGTTGCTTTTTTCACCATTACCATGCCACGTACAAACTCAGGCACGTCAGAAATGGTTACGTTAGAAATATTGAAATTTTCTACCGCTCTTAATGTATGAATCCCCCAGTACGCATCTGCTGGCACATCACGTTCACCTAATAAATCCACTTCTTTTCTGTATTGAGTCATTTTAATCACCTTTTTTGGTTGTTAATTAATTTGAGGTAATTATAGGAATTTACATAGAAAATAAATTTGACATGGATCACATTTCAAATAAGACGTATAAGAGATATTTTCATTTCTCGCATAAATTTTTTTAGGGGAAGATCACCTGGCAATATTAATTTTATGCTGATTTTAATTGCTCACCGATCTTCTCAAAGAGCTTTTGAATGAGTTCAGCACGATGCCCAAGTACTCTAACAATAAGCCCTCCTTCATTTAATTGAGAAACGCCAATAAGTAGTGATTTCTCGCATTCCTGCTGTTGAAGTGTTTGGACGATTTGTTTAACTTCAGTTGGTGTTTTCTGCAAATTGAGATAAACCAATGAGCCTTGATGTGAAAAATCCTCCATTTGGCTTAATGCGGTCAATTTCATTTGTGCTGGTTGCCATTGAATACAATCCAATACAAGCGGTTTAGTTTGCCCATTATTTTGCAAAAGCTGAACTTTCAGATGAGAAGAAAATTGGCGAAACTCAAAACGTTCATCATTTGCTACTCGTCCAATCGCCACAATTTCACCATAAATTAGCGTACTCCCAGATTGCATATTGATGAATGTTTTTTGTTTGAATGCAGAATCCTTATGTAATACCAATGGGTGGGGCAAATAAAATAAACGGCTCTTCTCTTCAAGTTGAATGAACGTATTTTGTTGAGCAAAATAGTCCTCATTCATCGACTGAACACGACTGAAAGCCTGAGTATTTAAAGAAAGAGCGGTCGATCTTGCAAGTTTTATTTGAATATCAACTCGATCCCCAGCTAATAACCCTGGCGAAGAAGACATTTGCATTGCGCTAAGTCCATTTTCCCAAGAATCGGCGTAAGCAGACAATGTCATTACTTTAAAAGGTGGCGTCGCAAAGTATTCATCAAGTTGAGTTTTGCCGTTTGAGGAAAGTTTGGTTGAAAGTTTGAGGGTACTATTCATAATCTTTTCAATTTGTAAAAAACTCCCCTCTTTAAAAGAGAGGGGAGGACTCTTTATCTCACTAATGCTTTCGGCTCTTCTACGTTCTTCAACAACGCATATTTTTCAATCCAGCCAATCACACCGTCTAAATTTTCTTTCTTCATTAAGTTGGTAAAGATAAACGGTTGGCCGTTACGCATACGGCGTGCATCATGTTCCATGACGCTTAAATCCGCACCAACGAATGGTGCAAGGTCTGTTTTGTTAATCACTAATAAATCAGAACGAGTAATACCCGGTCCACCTTTACGCGGGATTTTTTCACCTTGTGCAACGTCAATCACGAAAATTGTCACATCTGCTAAATCGGGGCTAAAAGTTGCCGATAAGTTATCACCACCGGATTCAATAAAGACAATTTCCACATCAGGAAAACGCGCCACCATTTCATCAACCGCTTCTAAATTCATTGAGGCATCCTCACGAATTGCCGTATGTGGGCAACCACCTGTCTCAACCCCCATAATTCGCTCTGGCGGAAGTAAACTATTTTTAGTTAAAAATTCCGCATCTTCTTGGGTGTAAATATCGTTAGTAATCACTGCCACGCTATATTGACTCGCCATTTCACGAGTCAGTTTTTCAATTAAGGCAGTTTTGCCCGCGCCAACAGGGCCTGCCACGCCAATTTTAATGTAGTTACGCATAATGTTCCTTTCGTTTTCGATGATCACAGAAAAAGCCCATAAGCACCTCTGTGATAGTAAAATCTCAATAAAAAATGATCGCACTTACGACATATAAAGTCGCGTATAAAGTACTTCGTGTTGCATTGCTCGTATATCATTCGCAAGCGTTGCAGCACCCAGCCAATCTAAATCGGGTTCTAAACTTAATTCCACAGCTTGAACAAGAGATGCTCGTAAATCGAACAAAATATCTTGCCCGTCCATTTGACTAAGGGGAATGAGTTTTACGCCATTGGTAATGGTGCCGACTGCTGCATTGTAGTAGAACGCATACAAGGTATCCGCTTTGCTGAGCCCCATCGCTTGCGCCACCATAGCAAACACAATCGGGAAATAGCCTTGCACGGCTTTATTTTGAATCGCTTGCTGAAATTGGCTCAACATTGGATGTTGTTCATAGCGGATAAAAATTTTTAATAACCGCACGCCGAGCTTGAAACTGCCTTCGCGGCTTTCTCGCGCAATTTTGGTCGCAGATAACGAATGGTCTAATTCACACAAACGGTTAAAATCATTGGCAGTCATTGCATCAAATGCGAGGGAAAGATACGATCCATCATTATATATCCAGTTCTGCAATAACTGCGTTTGAACATATTCTTCAAGACTTGCTTTAGTCGAAACAACGCCTTGCTGAACAAAGGTTTCTAAACCGTTTGAATGGTTAAAGCCGCCGATTGGTAAAGTGGGGTCAACCAAGTGCAACAATGCGCCTAAATCTGTCAGGCTTCGGTTTAATGTTGGTGCCAATTGCCGTCTCCATGATGGTGATAGCCATGATGATCGTGCGTATGGCTATGCGAATGCCCGTGTCCTTGTGCAGAATTTGCTCTTAAGGCTTGGCTCAAACGACGCTCTGCTTTTTGTGGGTTAAACCCTGCCGCGTCTAACCATTCAAACATAGGCTTATCGTAAGGCAACGTGACTTCATCACCATCTAAAAAGAGCGGTGAATGTTTATTGCCAATTTCATAACAAGCGCGAGCCATTTCAGGCAAGGTTTTCGGCGAAAGTAGAATGACTTCACTCGGTAAAATTTCAATCGCAATCACTAATTCATCACTGATAAAAACCACATCATCGTGTTTTAAACGTTGTCCTTCTTTTAGCAAGCGAAATGCCACTTCACGCCCCGTATTTGTGGTTTTACGCAGAATATTGCGCTCACTTTCATACCAATGTAATGCTACACATTCTATAGTTTGATGTGTAATTTTGCCTTCAGCTTGAAGACTAGCTAAATCGCCTAAAACGGTATCCATAATAGGCAGAATAGGGTTGATGATTTTCATATTTATAAATTCGAAAGTAGTGCGTGTTATACACGCACTGTCTTTATTATTGAATAGTGTGTATTTTTATTAGAACAAGAAATACCGTTGTCCTAATGGCACCGTATCCACAGGTTCGCAAGTAATGAGCTCACCATCTACACGCACTTCATAGCGTTCTGGATCCACCGTGATTTCAGGCGTAGCATTGTTGTGAACGAGATCTTTTTTACCTACGTTGCGGCAGCCTTTCACCGCAATGGTTTCTTTGTGTAAACCGAATCTTGCACGAATATCGGCTTTTTCAGCGGCTTGTGAAATAAAGAATACCGCGGTTTGTGCTGTGGCTAAGCCTTGTGCACCATACATTGGACGGTAGAATACAGGTTGCGGTGTTGGAATAGAGGCATTTGGATCGCCCATTTTAGCGTAGCTAATAAAGCCTTTTTTAATGACCACTTCCGGTTTTACCCCAAAGAACATAGGTTTCCACAACACGATATCTGCGATTTTACCCACTTCTAACGAACCAATATGATCCGCAATACCATGTGCAATTGCCGGGTTAATAGTGTATTTTGCAATGTAGCGTTTAATACGGAAGTTATCGTTTCCTTCATTGCCTAGCTCACCACGTTGCATTTTCATTTTATCTGCGGTTTGCCATGTGCGAATCACTACCTCGCCAATACGTCCCATCGCTTGAGAGTCAGAACTCATAATCGAGAACACGCCCATATCATGCAAAATATCTTCTGCAGCAATGGTTTCAGGGCGGATACGGCTATCGGCAAAAGCTACGTCTTCCGGTACGCGTTTATCTAAGTGATGGCAAACCATCAACATATCTAAATGTTCATCAATAGTGTTTTTGGTAAACGGACGAGTTGGGTTGGTTGAAGCGGGTAATACGTTTGGATACATCGCAGCTTTAATAATGTCAGGCGCATGACCGCCACCCGCACCTTCGGTATGGAAGGTGTGAATCACACGTCCATCAATCGCTTTCATGGTATCTTCTAAGAAGCCACTTTCATTTAGCGTGTCGGTATGAATTGCCACTTGAATATCCATTTCATCAGCCACTTTTAAGGCAGAATCAATCACAGCTGGCGTTGCACCCCAGTCTTCATGGATTTTTAGACCTAATGCGCCTGCTTCAATTTGCTCACGTAGTGGATCTAAAGTTGAACAGTTTCCTTTACCAAAAAAACCTACGTTTACAGGCAGTGCTTCTGCTGCTTGGAACATGCGTTCCATATACCATGCACCCGGTGTGCAAGTGGTCGCGTGTGTACCATCAGCAGGGCCTGTTCCGCCACCAATTAACGTGGTAACTCCGCTTTCAATCGCATGTTGCGCTTGTTGCGGACAAATAAAGTGAATGTGGGTATCAATACCGCCTGCGGTCGCAATTAAATGTGCGCCATTATGTACTTCCGTGCTTGCACCGATAATCATATTTGGCGTGACGTTATCCATGGTGTCTGGGTTGCCTGCTTGACCGATGCCGACAATACGCCCATCGCGAATACCAATATCGGCTTTGATAATGCCTAATTTAGCATCAATGATCATCACATTGGTAATCACAAAATCCAATACATTTGAATTATCACGAGTTGCGGTACCGCTTTGCGCCATGCCGTCGCGCACACTTTTACCGCCACCAAATTTACATTCATCACCTTTGGTCAATAAATCTTGTTCAATGGTTGCCCATAAATTGGTATCGCCTAAACGGACTCTATCGCCGACGGTTGGACCATAAGTTGCGACATATTGTGCTCTTGAAATTGTTAATGACATTTTTCTCTACCTTATAATTTGCCATCAATTTGATTATGAAAGCCATAAATGGTTTCTTTTCCACCAAATGCGACTAATTCTACGGATTTCACTTCACCCGGTTCAAAACGTATTGCATTGCCAGATGGCACATTTAAACGCATTCCGCGCGCTAAAGTGCGGTCAAATTTAAGGGCATTATTGGTCTCAAAAAAATGGTAATGGGAACCGACTTGGATTGGACGGTCGCCTGAATTGGTTACTTCGATTATCACTGTTTTTCTGCCGGCATTAGCGAGAATATCGCCTTCGGCTAATTGGTATTCACCTGGGATCATATCTTGGTTCCTTGTAGGGTGGGCTTTAGCCCACCATTGATATTTTTATTTTGGTGGGCTAAAGCCCACCCTACGGTTATCTGATTGGATTATGCACGGTAACAAGTTTCGTCCCATCTGGGAAAGTTGCTTCAATTTGTACTTCGTGTACCATCTCAGCGACGCCTTCCATCACATCTTCAACGGTGAGTAGGGTTGCTCCATATTGCATGACTTCCGCCACACTCATACCATCTCTTGCCGCTTCTTGTAAATGGCTGGCAATGTACGCGATTGCCTCAGGATAGTTTAATTTTACGCCACGAGCTTTACGTTTTGCTGCAAGTTCACCAGCTAAAAAGAGCATTAATTTTTCTTGTTCTCTTGAGGTTAAATGCATTCTGTTTTTCCTTATTTTTGTATTATGTAAAGTACGATGAATTTTACGTAAAAAAAGTTAAATAGGAAAAGTATTTTATTAAATTTTTTTAATATATAACCCTTGAAATGAAAAAAACTCTCCTCATATAGGAATAGTATTTATCAATTCTTAAGAAGGAAATTAATCATGAATATTCGTCCTTTACACGATCGTGTAATCGTTAAACGTGAAGAAGTCGAAACCCGTTCAGCTGGTGGTATCGTATTAACCGGTTCTGCAGCGACTAAATCAACCCGTGCGAAAGTATTGGCAGTGGGTAAAGGTCGTATTTTGGAAAATGGTACCGTTCAACCTTTAGATGTAAAAGTTGGCGATACGGTCATTTTCAATGATGGTTATGGCGTAAAAAGTGAAAAGATCGATGATGAAGAAGTGTTAATCATTTCTGAAAACGATATTTTGGCGATTGTGGAATAATTTAAATTAAGGAAAAAAGAAAATGGCAGCAAAAGATGTAAAATTTGGTAACGATGCACGCGTAAAAATGCTTAAAGGCGTGAATGTATTAGCCGATGCAGTAAAAGTGACCCTTGGCCCTAAAGGTCGTAATGTCATTTTAGATAAATCATTTGGTGCACCAACCATCACCAAAGATGGTGTATCTGTCGCACGTGAAATTGAATTAGAAGATAAATTTGAAAACATGGGTGCACAAATGGTGAAAGAGGTTGCCTCTAAAGCTAATGATGCAGCCGGTGATGGTACAACAACTGCAACAGTACTTGCTCAAGCTATTGTAAATGAAGGTTTAAAAGCTGTGGCGGCAGGTATGAATCCAATGGATTTAAAACGCGGTATCGATAAAGCGGTAAGTGCGGTTGTTTCTGAGCTTAAAAATTTATCTAAACCTTGTGAAACTTCTAAAGAAATTGAGCAAGTAGGGACAATTTCGGCTAACTCTGACAGCATTGTGGGTCAATTAATTGCTCAAGCAATGGAAAAAGTGGGTAAAGAAGGCGTGATTACTGTAGAAGACGGTACAGGTCTTGACGATGAATTAGCCGTTGTGGAAGGGATGCAATTCGATCGTGGTTACTTATCACCTTATTTCATTAACAAACCAGAAACGGCAACGGTTGAATTAGATAACCCATACATTCTTTTAGTAGATAAAAAAGTATCAAACATTCGCGAATTACTTCCAGTATTAGAAGGTGTGGCAAAAGCGGGTAAACCATTATTAATTATCGCTGAAGATATCGAAGGTGAAGCACTTGCAACCTTAGTGGTGAATACCATGCGCGGTATCGTAAAAGTGGCTGCAGTAAAAGCGCCAGGCTTTGGTGATCGTCGTAAAGCAATGTTACAAGATATTGCGATCTTAACAGCGGGTACCGTGATTTCTGAAGAAATCGGTATGGAACTTGAAAAAGCGACATTAGAAGATTTAGGTCAAGCAAAACGTGTAGTCATCAACAAAGACAATACCACTATTATCGATGGTGTAGGTGATGAAGCACAAATCAAAGGTCGTGTGGCTCAAATTCGTCAACAAATCGAAGAATCAACGTCTGATTACGACAAAGAAAAACTTCAAGAACGAGTGGCTAAACTTGCCGGCGGTGTGGCTGTAATCAAAGTCGGTGCAGCAACTGAAGTTGAAATGAAAGAGAAAAAAGATCGTGTGGATGATGCGTTACACGCAACTCGTGCAGCAGTTGAAGAAGGTATTGTTGCAGGTGGTGGTGTAGCCTTAGTTCGTGCAGCTGGCAAAGTGGCTGCAACCTTAAAAGGTGATAACGAAGAACAAGATGTAGGTATCAAACTTGCATTACGTGCAATGGAAGCGCCACTTCGTCAAATCGTCACTAACGCAGGTGAAGAAGCATCGGTCGTGGCAAGTGCGGTTAAAAATGGCGAAGGAAACTTCGGTTATAACGCGGGTACTGAACAGTACGGTGATATGATCGAAATGGGTATTTTAGATCCAACTAAAGTCACTCGTTCAGCGTTACAATTCGCGGCTTCTGTAGCGGGCTTAATGATCACCACAGAATGTATGGTCACCGATCTTCCAAAAGATGATAAAGCCGATTTAGGTGCTGCCGGCATGGGCGGTATGGGAGGCATGGGCGGAATGATGTAATTCCCCTTTGCGAAAGAAAGTGCGATCGTTTTCTTTATAGAAATGCGATCGCATTTTTATTTGTGTGGTGCTACACTTTAATGGTTTTCGATGATTTTATAGGTATAACAATGACAATTTCCCAAACTGAACTTAATCAACAACTCAAATCTGCTGGTATTGGTATTAATGCGACTGAATTACATGGTTTTTTGAGTGGCTTAATTTGTGGTGGACTGAAAGATCAAAGCTGGTTACCGCTTTTATATCAATTCAGTAACGATAACCACGCCTATCCAACCTCATTAATTCAGCCAATTACCGAAATCTATGAGCAGATAGGTAAAACCTTAGGGGATGTAAAAGGGTTTGATTTTGAATTGGGCTTAACAGAAGATGAGAGCGTGTTTGCCCGTGCAGACAGTTTATCAGACTGGGCAAACCAATTTTTACTGGGCTTAGGTCTTGTTCAGACAGAATTGGATAAAGAAAAAGGTGAAATTGGCGAAGCGGTAGATGATTTACAAGATATTTGTCAGCTTGGTTATGATGAAGAAGATGACGAAGAAGAGCTTGCTGAAGCCTTAGAAGAAATTATTGAATATGTTCGCACCATTGCGATGTTGTTTTACACGCATTTCAACGATGATGCACAAGAAATAAAACCGATATTACATTAAAAGGAGCGAAACATGGATCTCGCATACATGGCGGCATTACCGCAAGAGGAATTTACTGAACGTCGTCAAAAAGTGTTAGCTCAAATGCAGCCAAATTCTGCCTTGTTGCTATTTTCCGAAATTGAAAAACGTCGTAATAACGACTGTGATTTTCCTTTTCGTCAAGACAGTTACTTTTGGTATTTAACGGGTTTTAATGAGCCAAATGCAGTGTTGTTATTGATTAAAACGGAAGATGCGGAAAAGGCGGTTGTATTTCTTCGTCCGCGAGATCCTTTGCTTGAAACCTGGCATGGTCGCCGATTAGGTGTTGAGCGAGCACCGCAAAAACTCAATGTTGATGAAGCCTATTCTATTGATGATTTCAAAACTGAATTTTCAAAATTAACGGAAAAATTGACCGCACTTTATCATGTGGCAGCTCGCCATCCTTGGGGCGATAAATTAATAGCTGAAAGTGCGGTGAAATTTTACGCTGTTTTTGATTGGCAGCCGATGTTAAGTGGGATGCGCTTAATTAAATCACCAAATGAAATTCGATTAATGCAGCAAGCTGGACAAATTACAGCATTTGGACATATTAAAGCGATGCAAGTGACTCGTCCAAATCGTTTTGAATATGAAATTGAAAGCGAAATTCTACATGAATTTAATCGTCATGGTGCAAGATTCCCGTCTTACAATTCGATTATTGCGGGAGGCGACAATGCCTGTATTTTGCACTACACTGAAAATGATCAACCATTAAAAGATGGCGATCTAGTGTTAATTGATGCAGGTTGTGAGTTTGCAATGTATGCGGGTGATATCACACGTACGTTCCCTGTAAATGGTAAATTTACCCAGCCTCAACGTGAGATTTATGAATTAGTCTTAAAAGCACAAAAACGCGCGATTGAGCTATTAGTGCCAGGAAATTCAATTAAATTGGCGAATGACGAAGTGATTCGTATTAAGACTCAAGGCTTGGTGGATTTAGGTATCTTGAAAGGGGATGTAGATAAGCTGATTGAAGAAAAAGCTTATCGTCAATTTTATATGCATGGTTTAGGCCATTGGCTTGGCTTGGATGTGCACGATGTTGGCCACTATGATGATGATCGTAGCCGCACGCTTGAAGTGGGGATGATCATCACTGTTGAGCCAGGTATTTATATTTCAGAAGAGGCGGATGTGCCAGCTCAATATAAAGGCATTGGTGTGCGTATTGAGGATAATTTGCTGATGACTGAATATGGTAATAAAAATCTGACCGCGGCGGCACCAAAAGAAATCGATGACATTGAAAATTTAATGAAAAATTGAGAAGAATTCTCAAAATTGTGATCTAGTGCAAGTTTTTCCTGTCGCCAAAGTGCTACTATGCAACTAGATAACAAAAGGTCAATTAAATCAGTAAGGAGTTGATTATGTATAAACACGTTTTAGTGGCGGTAGATCTTTCTGATGAAAGTGAATTTCTACTCAAAAAAGCCGTGGGAATTGCAAAACGCAATGATGCGCAACTTTCCATTATCCATGTAGATGTAAACTTCTCGGATCTCTATACTGGTTTAATTGATATCAATATGTCATCCATGCAAGATAGAATTTCGAGTGAAACCCAAAAAGCGCTAATTAATTTAGCGGAACATGCGGGTTATCCAGTGAAAGAAAAATTGAGTGGTAGCGGTGATCTAGGTCAAGTTTTGACAGATGCTATTGAACAGTATGATGTAGATCTACTCGTGACAGGTCATCACCAAGATTTCTGGAGTAAATTAATGTCTTCAACACGCCAGGTGATGAATACCATTAAAATTGATATGTTGGTTGTGCCACTTCGCGACGAATAGTGATCAAAAATTATTTTAGCCCTATTAAAATAACGTAAATTTTAACCGCACTTCTCAATTAATGCAGTAGAGTGCGGTTTTCTTTTTTAATATCAGTGAAAAAGCCTTTTTCTCTAGGGCAAAATGTGCAAGAATAGTAAGCTTATTTTATAAATCGTGATCGAGATAGAGACACAAGGTTTTATCAATGAAAACAACAGCAGAAATTAGACAGTCATTCCTTGATTTTTTCCATAGCAAAGGACATCAGGTCGTCGAAAGCGGTTCGCTTGTGCCTGAAAACGATCCGACATTGCTTTTTACCAATGCCGGGATGAATCAATTTAAAGACGTGTTCCTTGGTATGGACAAACGTCCTTACTCACGTGCGACAACTGCACAACGTTGTGTGCGAGCAGGTGGTAAGCATAATGACTTAGAAAACGTCGGTTATACGGCGCGTCACCATACTTTCTTTGAAATGCTCGGTAACTTCAGTTTTGGCGACTATTTCAAACATGATGCGATTAATTTTGCGTGGGAGTATTTAACTTCTCCACAATGGCTTGGGTTACCAAAAGAAAAATTATGGGTCACCGTGTATGAAACTGATAATGAAGCTTATGATATTTGGCATAAAGAGGTTGGTGTGCCAGCAGCGCGTATTATTCGTATCGGTGATAACAAAGGTGCGCCTTATGCATCAGATAACTTCTGGGCAATGGGTGACACAGGTCCTTGTGGTCCATGTACTGAAATTTTCTACGATCACGGTGATCACATTTGGGGTGGACCTCCAGGCTCACCAGAAGAAGATGGTGACCGCTATATTGAAATTTGGAACGTGGTATTCATGCAATTTAACCGTCTAGCAGACGGTACCATGGAAAAATTACCACGTCCATCGGTTGATACGGGGATGGGTTTAGAGCGTATTTCTGCCGTATTACAGCACGTAAATTCTAACTATGAGATCGATATTTTCCAAAAATTAATTGCAAAAACCGCAGAAATCGTAGGAACAACAGATTTAACTAATAAATCATTACGCGTAATTGCAGACCACATTCGTTCTTGTGCATATTTAATTGCAGATGGCGTGATTCCATCAAACGAAGGTCGCGGTTATGTATTGCGTCGTATTATTCGTCGTGCAGTACGTCATGGTCACTTGTTAGGGGCAAAAGAAGCGTTCTTCTATAAACTTGTGCCAACCTTAATTGAAGTCATGGCAGAAGCAGGAAAAGAAGTTAAAGAAAAACAAGCCAATGTCGAAAAATTACTTCGTTTAGAAGAAGAACAATTTGCTCGTACATTAGAGCGCGGATTAAGCTTGTTAGATAATGCGCTAGCTCAAGTGAAAGATGGTGTGTTGTCAGGTGAAGTTGCCTTTAAACTTTATGATACTTATGGCTTCCCACTTGATTTAACCGCAGACGTATGTCGTGAACGTGATATTGCAATTGATGAAGCAGGTTTTGAGCGTGAAATGGAAGCACAACGTTTACGCGCACAATCTGCAAGCCAATTCGGCATGGATTACAACAATGTTATTCGTGTAGAAGGTGAAACGAAATTTGAAGGTTATACTGAATCAGAATCTTTAGCCAAAGTGACCGCACTTTTCCATGATGGTAAATCAGTAGAGAGTATTACTGCAGGTCAAAGTGCCGTGGTGATTTTAGAAAACACTCCATTCTATGCAGAATCGGGTGGCCAAATTGGTGACAGTGGTTATTTAACCGCTCAAGGTATTCAGTTTAATGTAAAAGATACTCAAAAATATGGTCAAGTATTCGGTCATATTGGTGAGTTAGAACAAGGCAGTTTAAAAGTCGGACAAACGGTCAATGCGGTTGTGGATGCAGCAAGACGTCATCAAACGTCACTTAACCATTCTGCAACACACTTATTACATGCCGCGTTGCGTCAAGTTTTAGGTCACCATGTAGTGCAAAAAGGATCATTAGTATCCGATACCGCATTACGTTTTGACTTTGCCCATCCGGAAGCGATTACCAAAGCACAGCTTAACGAAATTGAAACCTTGGTAAACCAAAAAGTACGTGAGAATTATGTGGTTCAAACGGACGTAATGGATATCGAAGCGGCAAAAGCGAAAGGTGCAATGGCGTTATTCGGTGAAAAATATGCTGATGTGGTACGTGTTTTAACAATGGGTGATTTCTCCGTTGAACTTTGTGGTGGCATTCATGCTAAACGTACTGGTGATATCGGTTTATTTAAAATTGTGGCGGAAACTGCAGTTGCAGCAGGTGTTCGTCGTATTGAAGCGGTAACGGGTGAAAATGCAATGAATTGGTTACATAATCAACAACGCATTCTTGCTCAAAGTGCAGATTTATTTAAATCTGACGTTAATACCCTTGTTGAGAAGATTCAGCAACTTCAAGATAAAGCGAAGAAAGCAGAAAAAGAATTACAAGGATTAAAAGAAAAAGCCGCAATGCAAGCGGGATCCGATTTAGTGAAAAGTGCGATTAAAATTAATGATGTTTCTGTAATCGTACATCAACTAGACGGAATTGAAACTAAATCGTTACGTGTGATGGTTGATAATTTAAAAAATCAACTTGGTTCAGGCGTAATTGTATTTGCATCTATTTTAGATGATAAAGTCAACCTCGTCGTTGGCGTAACAAGCGACTTAACTACTAAAGTGAAGGCTGGTGAGCTAGTGAATTTAATGGCTCAGCAAGTTGGTGGAAAAGGCGGTGGTCGCCCTGATATGGCAATGGCAGGAGGCTCCCAACCAGAAAACGTGGGCCTAGCATTAACAGTCGCACAAAACTGGTTAAGCAATAATCTGTAGTACAAGCAGGTCGGTGGGATGCCGATCTTTACTTGATTGATAGGGATATCTAATAAATGCAAACTAAGGAGATAAAAGATGTTAATCTTAACTCGAAAAGTTGGCGAAAGTGTTCTTATTGGAGACGATATTTCTATCACGGTTTTGAGTGTACGTGGAAATCAAGTCAAACTCGGTGTACAAGCACCTAAAGAAGTATCCGTTCACCGAGAGGAAATTTACCAACGAATTCTGCAGTCAAAAGATGAACATGTAGATGGTACATCTTAGGTGTACGAGTTTTATGAATGTTTTGACATTCTGTTTATACTTTAATTAACGTTCTTTCGAAAATTAAACCCGTTGGTTTGCAAAATTTTAAATAACGGAAATTTGAGTCATAAAAGGTAGAGAAGGAACTTTTCCAACTTGAATCTATTAATATTTAATAAATAATGACCGCACTTTTGTTCAAGAAGTGTGGTCATTGAATATTTAAACAAAAAGGAAAATTAATGAAAGCAATTATTCCCGTAGCTGGTTTAGGTACTCGTATGTTGCCAGCAACAAAAGCGATTCCAAAAGAAATGTTAACGCTTGTGGATAAACCACTGATTCAATATGTTGTGAATGAATGTGTGGCTGCAGGCATCAAAGAGATTGTGTTAGTTACACATTCATCTAAAAATGCCATTGAAAACCACTTTGATACGTCTTTTGAGTTGGAAACAATGTTAGAGAAACGTGTTAAACGCCAGCTTCTAGAAGAGGTGCGTTCTATTTGCCCTAAAGATGTAACTATTATGCATGTTCGTCAGGGCAATGCGAAAGGTTTGGGGCATGCGGTGTTATGTGGTCGCCCAGTTGTTGGAAATGAGCCATTTGCAGTGGTGTTACCTGATGTGCTTTTAGCGGATTTTACGGCAAATCAAAAGAAAGAAAATCTTTCTGCGATGATTAAACGTTTCAAAGAAACCAAAGCGAGCCAAATTATGGTAGCGCCTGTTTCCGCTGATGAAGTGAGTAGCTATGGTATTGCTGATTGTGGTGGCGTAGAGTTAAAAGGTGGTGATAGCGTCAAAATTAACAGCATTGTTGAAAAACCCTCTGTTGAAGATGCACCATCAAATCTTGCGGTTGTAGGTCGTTATGTATTCTCTGCTGAAATCTGGGATTTATTAGAAAGAACACCTGTTGGTGTGGGGGATGAAATCCAATTAACGGATGCGATCGATATGCTTATAGAGAAAGAGATTGTTGAAGCATTCCATATGACTGGAAGAAGCTTTGACTGTGGTGATAAGATTGGCTATATGGAAGCTTTTGTAGAATATGGTCTTCGTCATGATAAATTAGGCAAAGAGTTTAAAGCTTTCCTAAAAGATCTTGTAAAAACCTTATAATTGATTGAAACCACCGAAAGGTGGTTTTTATTTATCTTATCTAGATTGCTATACTTTTAGCCGTCTAGAT
This sequence comes from Haemophilus sp. SZY H56, assembly GCF_054332415.1. Classification (NCBI taxonomy): domain Bacteria; kingdom Pseudomonadati; phylum Pseudomonadota; class Gammaproteobacteria; order Pasteurellales; family Pasteurellaceae; genus Haemophilus; species Haemophilus sp. SZY H56. Next base: position 111,090 of record NZ_JBTGNX010000002.1, read on the forward strand.
TGTTATTTTGCTTATTTTTCATTAAAATACAGACAAATTATCAGGTTATTTAAGGTGCATTATGGCAAACTGGGATGGCAAATATATTAGCCCTTATGCAGAACATGGCAAAAAGAGCGAGCAAGTCAAAAAAATTACCGTTTCTATTCCAATTAAAGTATTGGAAATTTTGACGAATGAGCGTACACGTCGTCAGCTGAAAAGTTTGCGCCATGCAACAAATAGTGAATTGCTTTGTGAGGCATTCTTGCATGCTTTTACGGGGCAGCCATTACCGACGGATGCGGATTTAATGAAAGAACGCCATGATGAGATTCCTGAAAATGCTAAAAAGATCATGTGTGATTTAGGCATTGATCCTGAAATCTGGGAATATTAATTTTATCCTTTTAATCCTTCCAAAATACTGCATTCAGGGCATTCATTGCCCTGACAAGCGTTATGCCATCGTTCTAATTCCTCTACCATTTTTTGCAAGTGATAAATTTGTTCATTCAACATTTTTATATGTTGCGTCGTGAGTGCTTTCACTTCTCGGCTACTACGATTGGGATTATCTTGTAATTGCAAAAGCTGGCGAATTTGTTGGAGTGAAAACCCTACATCTCGAGAGTGACGAATAAAACGTAGTCGTTCTAAATCCTTTTCTTCATAATGGCGATAGCCAGAAAGGCTGCGTTGTGCAGGTTTTAATAAGCCAGATTTCTCATAATCCCGAATTTGTTTACTTGATAAACCGACTAATTTTGCTACTTCACTGATATTCATAAAAAAAACTTGACCTTAACCTTATGTTAAGGTTTATAGTAAGCTTAATTTCAATCTATATCAATAATTAAGGAGTAAATATGAAATCAATTACATTACATGTAACAGGAATGACTTGTGGTGGTTGTGTGAAAAGTGTCACAAGAGTATTGGAAGAACTCAATGGCGTCGAAAAAGCCGTTGTAACACTTGATGAAGGTAAAGCAGTGATTACCTTTGATGAAAGTGCGGTCAGTATTGCACAATTAATTGAAACAATTGAAGACGCAGGTTTTTATGCAACAGAATAAAAAAATAGCCATTCAAATCGAGGGGATGACTTGCCAATCCTGTGCGAATCGGATTGAAAAGATGCTGAATTGAAAAGATTTTGTCTCTGAAGCGGGTGTGAATTTTGCGGCGGAGGAAGCGCACGTAGTATTTGATTCATCTCAGGCTTCAGAACAAGATATTTTAACCATTATTCAAAAAGCGGGATTTAATGGCATTCTAAAGAAAAATGTGTTGCCTAGTACGCCCAATGAAACGAAGATCAGTCCGCGTTTATGGTTGCTTTTGTTCATTAACATTCCTTTTTTAATCGGAATGATCGGGATGATGTTTAATCATCATTCTTGGATGATGCCGCCAATGTGGCAATTTGTTCTTGCGAGCATTGTGCAACTTGGGTTAGCCATTCCTTTTTATAAAGGTGCGATTGGTAGTATTCGAGGTGGTTTGGCCAATATGGATGTACTGGTGAGTACTGGTACGTTGGCGATTTATCTCTATTCGGTCTTTATGCTGTTTTATCATCAGTCAATGGGACATGATGGCGCATCTCATGTCTATTTTGAAGCATCGGTGATGGTCATCGGTTTTGTCAGCCTAGGGAAATTTCTTGAGGAAAGAACGAAGAAACAAAGCTTAAATAGTTTAGGGCTATTATTACAGCTCACCCCAAAACAAGTGAGTGTTCAACGTGAAAATCGTTGGGAAACGATTCCTCTCGATCAAGTAAAAATAGGCGATATTTTAAGGGCTAATCAAGGTGAACGTATCGCAGCTGATGGCGTAGTTGAACAGGGGAGTGGTTGGTGCGATGAGAGTCATTTAACCGGTGAATCTCAACCATTAGAAAAAATGTCTCAAAGCCCTGTGCTTGCAGGGGCAATGGTGACACAAGGTAGCCTTATTTATCGAGCTAATCAACTTGGTCAGCAAACCCTATTGGGTGATATGATGAAAGCTCTTTCTGAGGCGCAAGGTACAAAAGCACCGATTGCTCGTTTTGCTGATAAGGTCGCTGCTGTCTTTGTACCTGCCGTGTTATTGATTTCGGCACTAACATTTGGATTAACTTGGTGGATAAAAGGAGATTGGGTTACCGCCTTAATTCATTCGGTAGCCGTGTTAGTTATCGCTTGTCCTTGTGCGTTAGGGCTTGCCACGCCAGCTGCCATAATGGTAGGTATGGGCAAAGCAGTCAATGTAGGCATTTGGTTTAAAGATGCAGCATCTATGGAAGAGGCAGCGCATGTGGATACGGTGGTATTAGACAAAACAGGAACGTTAACTCAAGGAGAGCTCAAAATCGCTGCGGTTTGGCAATCACAAAGTGCGGTCTATTCTGAGGAAGATTTGTATCGTATTGCGGCTTCCGTCGAACAAAATGCCAATCATCCTTTAGCTAAAGCGATAGTCCTGGCTGCACAGGAAAAATCGCTTGAAATTCCGACCGCACTTTCAGTTCATTCAGAAGTAGGACAGGGGATTTCTGCCCACATTGATGGAATAGGTTTGGTTAAAGTAGGTAAACCGACTTATTGTGAATTAACCTTACCAGATAATATGCCTCAAATTTGGCAAATTGCGAGTATTGTTGCAGTATCTGTAGATAACAGTCCAATTGGTGCTTTTGCATTAGCAGATAGTCTAAAAGAGGATAGCTTGCAGGCGATTCAGCGTTTACATCAACATAATATTGATGTGGTGATGATGAGTGGTGATCAGCAATCTGTCGTGGATTATGTTGCTCAACAAATCGGTATAAAAACGGCGAAGGGTAATTGTAGTCCTCGTGATAAAGCAACCTATATTAAGGCATTACGTCAGCAAGGCAAAGTAGTAGCAATGGTTGGTGATGGTGTGAATGATGCACCAGCCTTAGCGATGGCTAATGTCAGTTTTGCGATGAAATCGGGTTCTGATGTTGCAGAGCAAACCGCATCGGCGACACTCATGCAGCATTCGGTGGATCAATTAGTCGATGGCTTAATGATTTCTCGCGCGACATTAAAGAATATTAAACAAAACTTATTCTTTGCTCTCATTTACAATGTGCTAGGTATTCCACTTGCCGCATTGGGCTATCTAAGTCCTATATTAGCGGGCGCAGCAATGGCGATGAGTTCGCTTTCTGTGCTGTCCAATGCGTTGCGATTAAAACGAGTGAAAATTAAATAAGAAAAAGGCGATATGAAAATATCGCCTTTTGTTTGGACTAACTTTGTTTCCATAATGGAAGTTGAATAGTGACGGCAAGTCCACCTAAATTACTCTGTTCAGCCCAGACTTTTCCTTGATGTTCACTCACGACATTATATACGATGGTTAAGCCCAATCCTGTTCCGCCAGTTTCTCGAGTTCTTGCTTCATCTACTCTGTAAAATGGTTTAAAGATGTTATGAAATTCTTCTGGAGGTAAACCTAGACCATTATCATCCACTCTAATTTGTAGAAAGTCATCATCATTTTCATTTCTATATAAATTGATAGTGAGGCATATACGGTTCTTAGTATATTTTAATGCGTTACGAATAATGTTTTCAACCGCACTGGCTAGTAAACTTAGATTGCCAGAAATCACATATTCCTCAGGATGCAAAATAGCGATATTAACATCACAAGTAATCCGGCGTTGCTGTGCTTCAAATAATGCATCCTCTATGACCTCATCCCAAAGCTGAACAATAGAAAATAAATGGTGCTTCATTTGCGAATCCATTTTTTGATGGGAAACGAGTAGCAATTCGCTGATCATTTTATCCATTTGTTGTATCTCTTTTTCAATACGTTTTACAGGCTCTGTATCACCAATTTGGTGGCGAATGAGCGCTGTAGCGAGTTGTAAACGGGTTAGTGGTGTTTTTAATTCATGCGAGATGGACGAAAGTAGGTTGTGTTGATTTGAAATTAAATTATCAACCGCAATTGACATATTGTTAAAACTTTGACCAACGTCTCGTAATTCCGATGGACCATAATTAGCTAATTCCTTATTAACTTTGAAGTTTCCTGAGGCTATGCTATTAGCGGCTTTTTGCAAATGAGTGATAGGTTTTACAATAGTGCGAGTAAACCAACACAGCAAAGGTGTTGTAATGATTAACATTAAAATCAATAAAATCCAAGGCTGATCAAGGATATAACGTAAAATTTCTTGTTGATCGTTTGTTCTAGACACAAAGAATAATTTTGATGTCGTTTCTGAATCTCCAATATAGAATTTAAATGGACCTGCGATTTCGATATCGTTGAATACTCGACGCTGAGGGGTAGAAAAATCATTTGCCTCTTGGGCAAAGCGAGTGATGAACCTTTTTTCTTTGTCTAAAGCTCCTAAAATTTCTTGTTCAGGTGTCATGATGACAGGACGATAAGAATCAAACTTATCTACGGGAAGGACTGGAACACCCGCAAGAATGCTGCTAATTTTATTATTTCGAATGGATTCAAAAAGCTTCTTCTGATAGTTCGATATGTCATTTTGATTTAAGTCTGAATATAGGCGGCTATCATAATGAGGTAGTGCCACTAAGAGCGCAGCCATCGTAAAGAATGCTAACCAAAAGACAATAAATGTGCGTATAGTGAGCTGATTTAAGCTAAATTTTTTGACACGCATTATTCACATACCAATAGGTAACCATGCCCACGTAATGTTTTCAGCCATGGCAAACCATTTTTTCTTTCAGGAAGTTTTTTACGTAAGTTTGACATATGCATATCAATGGAGCGATCAAAAGGTGAGAGATTTTTGCCTAGCGCGTTTAGACTTAACTCTTCCCGAGAGATAATTTCTCCTGGTCGAAGTACGAGTTTATAAAGTAGAGCAAACTCAGAACCGGTTAGACCGAGATCTTGACCTTCATAAGAGGCTTGTTGAAGCCCTGAATGAAGTAATAGACCTTCGAATTCCAATGTATTTTCTTCTGATGATGAAGGCGTATTTTGTACGTCTTCGGATTGACTCGTACGTCTCAAAATCGCTTTGATACGAGCAACCAACTCTCGGTCATTAAAGGGTTTTGGTAAATAATCATCTGCACCCAGTTCTAGGCCAATTACACGGTCGATTTCTTGACCTCGTGCAGTAAGCATCATCACAGGAATATTTGATATTTGACGAATTTTTTTGAGTGTTTCAATACCATTTTATACAGGTATCATAACGTCTAGTAAAACTAACTGGTGGCTTTCATTCAGTTTTTCTAATGCCTCTTCACCATTATTGGCGACGTCGACTTCAAAGCCTGTAAGTTGTAAAATCTTAGCAAGTAAATCTGTAAGTTCAACATCATCATCAACTAATAGAATTTTTGACATTTTTATTCCCTTTTAATATAACAAACCTGCTTGGTTTAACAAGCAGGTATTATTCTTTAATGATTACCAAAATTTCCACCAGCTTTTTTTGTCTGGGTTATCAGGCGCACGGATGATTGTATTATTTTCATCTTGTTTTGCTACTTTAGGTAGCGGTTTATCTAATTCAGCACTGCTGACTAAGCCATTTTTATCAAATTTTACCGTGAAGGTGTGTTGTTCCGGTTTTTGGTAAGAGTGTTGTTGTAAGAACACGTAATACCAAGTTAAGTTACTATAAGGATCAATTAAAACCGGTGTACCAAGTAAATATTGAACTTGTTGGGCTGTCATGCCTGGTTTTACTTGTGCCACCGTGGCAGCCTCTAAATAGTTACCTTGTGGTACATCAATACGATAAACGACTTTTTGTACAGTTGAACAAGAAGTTAAGCTTAATGCTAAAACAACTGCACCTAAAAATGTTTTTAATTGCATATTTTTACCTTTTACTGCAAAGTTATGTCGAATGATACCGAAACTTTATGATCTTGCCAAATTAATTATCGCACTTTAATGCTTTTTGAAGTTGATCTTTCAAATTTGGTGGTATCCCTTTGATTGTTAAAGTATCTGTAAGTGGATCCCATTCAATACGGTTATTCAATAAATCCACATCAAAACTTAATGTCACCCCTTTACCGGAACCTGAAAATTTCGTTAATGTTTTTAAGGCTGAACGTACTGGTGGAATCGTTTCTTCCAAGCCGTAATCTTGCTCTTCTGTAAAGGTGACAAAAGGGCGCTCGTTTAGAGTCGGCAAATTAGCTGAAAGTTCAGTTAATGCGATCTCGCCGCCGCTAGCTAATTGACCTTTGCAGTACTCAAATACCTGTTTTTTGACTGCTTGGGTTTGTTCTTTATTTAGTTCACCTTGTTCACAGTAGTCACTTACCGCTTGTAATAAGCATTGGTTTTGAACTTGTGGATTTAATCCTTCTTCAGCCCCCAAGAAATCCATAAAGAAGTCACTGATTTTACGGCCAACACGACCTTTAATGAAGGTAAGGTAGCGGTTTGAGTTTGCGTTCACTTGCAAATCCGTTAAGTTGATACGTGCCGCAATATCAAATTGTGTGATATCTAAGTATTCTGTACGGCGAATTTCAAGATTTTCGTCAACTAACATACTGATACGGCTATCCAACAAAGCAATGAATAGGTAATCCGTCGCTAAAAAATTATATTGACACAGGATAAGCGTACCACTGTCTGCAAAATTATATTTACCTAATTCTTGCGCTAATAATTTTGTGGATTGTTGGCTGAAATTTAAAAAGTTGATTTCATTTTCTAATAAACGATTCAGATCTTGTGCAAAAATAGAGTTCTCTTGGAAGACACCAAATGCTTTACCTTTATTTTGATAGCCTTGATGTAATTGCAACATCATTTGTTCGACTTCTGGCGTAATGGTGAGAAGTTCATCACGCAACACGCTTTCCATGGTAGTGGTTTCATTTTCAGCGTGCTTAACTAATTGATGTAGCACGATTTGATTAACCGTAATGCTCATAATTTTTTCCTTTGTAAAATTTACCTTAAATTATAACCGCACTTTTTAAGCAAGAAAAAAGAAATTATTCAGATTGAGTAAATTATCGGGTATGATATGAGAAGTTTTTTTGTATTTAGAACAGGTTTAAAACATTCCAAATGGCTCAACATTCAAAGTATTCCGATGGGCAAGTTAATGCCATCATTAACGACATGATTAGCGTACTTGAAACTCACAAAGCACCCGTTGATCTTTCTCTTATTGCTTTAGGCAATATGGCCAGTAATTTATTGACCACTAGCGTACCAGCCGCACAGCGTGAAGCGCTCGCTCAAGCCTTTGCCAACTCTCTGATGAATTCGGTGAAAACAAAATAAAATGTGGTGGTTTAAAAAGAGCAAATTTAACGGACGTGAATACCGTGAAGAAACCTCACGAAAAATTTCGTGGGGACATTGGTTTGCTTTTTTTAACATTATCATCGCCATTCTTATTGGCAGTCGTTACGCCTTTCTCATTGACTGGCCTGACACCTTATTCGGTAAGATTTATTTCTTTATCAGCTTATTAGGACATTTCAGCTTTTGTGTTTTTGCCTTGTATTTGCTGGTTATTTTTCCGCTGAGTTTCATCATCAAAAATCACCGCACTTTCCGTGGATTAACGGTGATTATCACGACAATTTGCACCACTTTATTACTGTTTGATACGGAAGTATTTAATCGCTTCAATATCCATCTTTCTTCTATCGTTTGGAATTTATTAGTTAACCCTGAAAAGGGTGAGCTTTCACGAGATTGGCAAATTTTCTTTACGCCAATGCCGATTATTTTACTGATTCAAATGCTTTTCTCCCGCTGGAGTTGGGAAAAATTACGTAGTTTAGAACGTCAAAAATGGCTGAAGAAAGTCGGATTCGTGCTGACATCTACTTTTGTTGCAACACATTTAATTTACGCTTGGGCGGATGCATTTTTATATCGTCCGATTACCATGCAACGCTCAAATTTCCCACTTTCTTATCCCATGACTGCTCGAACCTTTTTGGAAAAACAAGGATTTATTAATGCGGAAGCATATTCTCAGCGCTTAGAGCAAGAAGGGCGTTTAGACGCATTAAAACTTGATTATCCGAAAAAAGACCTTCGGTTTGAGCAAGTTGAGAACAAACCAAATATTCTCGTGATTACCGTTTCAGGCTTACGTTATGATGCGCTAACTAGTGAGAAAATGCCTAAATTGTTTGAGTTTGCCACAAGTTCTACTCAATTTACGAATCATTACAGTAGTGGTAATACGAACAATGCCGGCTTAGTGGGCTTATTCTATGGACTTAATGCAAATTATACGGACAGTATTTTGAGTAATCACACACCGTCGGTATTAATTAAAAAGCTACAAGATGAGAAGTATCAATTTGTCGCTTATTCGTCTACGGCATTTAAAGACAGTTTATTTAAACAAGCCTTGTTCCGTAATGTAAAATTGCCTAAAGTGAAAGCCTCTTCGCCAAAAGAAGAGATAAATGGTGTTTTATCACTCTTAAAAAATGATAAGCCTTGGTTTGCTTATGTGGATTTAGATATTACGGATAAAACGCAAGAAAATTACACCAAATCGCTTGCAGATATAGATCAACAGATTGATGAAACCTTAGCATCAGTTTCTTTAGAGAATACGATTGTCATTATTACGGCAGAACATGGTACAACCTTTAATAAGATGGATGAAAAAGCGCAAGAAAACTATTTTAGTCGTGATGAAATCCAAGTGCCATTTATTGTTTACTGGAAAGATTTGCCGGTGCAAGAAGTTTCGAAATTAACGAGTCATACAGATTTATTACCGGCATTGATGTCATCGATCTTTAAAGTGAAAAATCCTGTTGTAGATTATGCACAAGGTCGCAATTTATTTGAGCTTAATGGCGATTCTTGGGTGTTAGCATCGAATTTCCGCTGGAATGTCATTATTCAGCCAGATGGCACACAGTACCATATTGATCGCAAAGGAAACTATAAGAAATTTGACCGCACTTATACTGAGCAATCCTCTAGTCGACCTCCGCTCGGCTTGTTTTTAGACGTTTTCAACCAAGAGCGTTCTTTTATTAATAAATAGGTAGCTTTTTTGTGCTTAAAATCTTATACTTTGCACCCAGTTGAAAGACTGAAAAGATGTTATTAATTAAAATCTGCGAATTTTTCATAACATTGCAAACAATTCACAATAGATCTGACCCTTATTGGGTTTGCTTTTCAATTAATACACTTCTCGTCTCTCTTTTCCTTTCTTTTTTGGCGGAGTTATTATGAGAAATCACGTTCGTAGCTTTAAAACGTTTATTCGAGACGAAATTATTAAAAAAGGTGGCTGGGTTAATGCCCACGCTCATGCAGATCGTGCTTTTACAATGACACCCGAAAAAATCGGCATTTACCACAACAGTAATCTTCAACAAAAATGGGATTTAGTGGACGAAGTTAAACGTACCTCAAGTGTTGATGATTATTACGCCCGTTTCTGTCAATCGATTGAGCTGATGATTTCCCAAGGGGTGACGGCATTTGGTACTTTTGTGGATATCGACCCGATTTGTGAAGACAGAGCCATCATTGCTGCACACAAAGCTCGCGAAGTTTATAAGCATGACATTATTTTGAAATTTGCGAATCAAACCTTAAAAGGGGTCATTGAGCCAGAAGCCCGTAAATGGTTTGATATTGGCTCTGATATGGTGGATATGATTGGTGGCTTGCCTTATCGCGATGAGCTTGATTATGGTCGCGGTCTTGAAGCAATGGATATTTTACTTGATGCGGCTAAGTCTCGCGGCATTATGTGTCATGTGCACGTGGACCAATTCAATTCTCCGAAAGAAAAAGAAACCGAACAGCTGAGTGATAAAACCATTGAACATGGTATGGAAGGTCGAGTAGTGGCAATCCATGGTATTTCCATTGGCGCTCACAGTAAAGAATATCGCTATAAACTTTATGAGAAAATGCGTCAGGCAAAAATGATGATGATTGCTTGCCCAATGGCGTGGATTGATAGTAATCGAAAAGAAGATTTAATGCCTTTCCATAATGCCTTGACACCGGCAGATGAAATGATTCCAGAGGGGATTACAGTCGCGTTAGGTACGGATAATATCTGTGATTATATGGTGCCACTTTGTGAAGGCGATTTATGGCAAGAACTAAGTTTACTTGCTGCGGGCTGTCGTTTCCCACATCTTGATGCAATGGTTGATATTGCCAGTATTAATGGACGTAAAGTGTTAGGTTTAGAGCCTGTTTAATCCAAAAAATTAGATAGAAGTGCGGTCATAAGACGAAAAGTTTTGTGGCCGTTTTTATTTATAAGACAAAACAGAACGAATACTAATTTGACTGATTTAAGTAAGGATTGTAAGAAAGTGGTGGGCGATACCGGTCTCGAACCAGTGACCCCCTCCTTGTAAGGGAGGTGCTCTCCCAACTGAGCTAATCGCCCGATGCACCTGAAAAGGTATTCGGATTTATTTAAACACTAAAATTAAGTGGTGGGCGATACTGGTCTCGAACCAGTGACCCCCTCCTTGTAAGGGAGGTGCTCTCCCAACTGAGCTAATCGCCCACATAAGAAAAGCGTTTAAATAATGGGAAAGTTTGAGCGGAAAGAACACTTTAGAAAAGTGGTGGGCGATACCGGTCTCGAACCAGTGACCCCCTCCTTGTAAGGGAGGTGCTCTCCCAACTGAGCTAATCGCCCGCTTGGTCAAACTTTTACAACATTAAAGCTTACTTTGGAAAAAGTGGTGGGCGATACCGGTCTCGAACCAGTGACCCCCTCCTTGTAAGGGAGGTGCTCTCCCAACTGAGCTAATCGCCCTTAATGTTGTGGATTGGCATTATAAGTATAATGAGATTTCAGTCAATATATTTTTATGAAAAAGCGTCTAGTTGTTGCAAAAATAGGCATAAAATCAGATTTTTTATTTAGAAGTCACGCAAGTCGTAGTAAAATAAAGGTAATTTTTGTAATGAATAGGTTATTAAGAAAATGAAAATTGATCCTCCTTTTGAATTAGATCCGAATGTCAAAGTACGTACACGTTTTGCCCCAAGCCCGACAGGTTATTTGCATGTAGGCGGTGCACGTACAGCCCTTTATTCTTGGTTATTTGCAAAACATAACAACGGTGAGTTTGTATTACGCATTGAAGATACCGATTTAGAGCGTTCTACACCGGAAGCAACAGCAGCAATCATTGAAGGGATGGAGTGGTTAAACCTGGCTTGGGAGCATGGTCCTTACTATCAAACCAAACGCTTTGAGCGTTACAATCAAGTGATTGATGAAATGATTGAGCAAGGCTTGGCTTATCGTTGCTATTGCTCTAAAGAGCGCCTAGAAGAATTACGTCATACACAAGAGCAAAACAAAGAAAAACCACGTTATGACCGTCATTGTTTACATGATCACAATCATTCAGCCGATGAGCCACATGTTGTACGTTTTAAAAACCCAACAGAAGGTTCAGTCGTGTTTGATGATGCCGTGCGTGGTCGTATTGAAATCAGCAATAGCGAATTAGATGATTTAATTATTCGTCGTACCGATGGTTCACCAACCTACAACTTCTGTGTGGTAGTGGATGACTGGGACATGGGTATTACTCATGTTGTGCGTGGTGAAGACCACATTAACAACACTCCACGTCAAATTAATATCTTAAAAGCGTTAGGCGCACCAATTCCTGTCTATGCGCACGTTTCCATGATTAATGGTGATGATGGTCAAAAACTTTCAAAACGTCATGGTGCGGTAAGTGTGATGCAATATCGTGATGACGGTTATTTACCTGAAGCCTTAATCAACTATCTTGTTCGTTTAGGTTGGGGGCATGGTGACCAAGAGATCTTTACACGTGAAGAAATGATTAAATTCTTCGAATTAGATCATGTGAGTAAGTCAGCGAGTGCATTTAACACAGAAAAATTATTGTGGTTAAACCACCATTACATTCGTGAGTTACCACCTGAATATGTGGCAAAACACCTTGCATGGCACTATAAAGATCAAGGTATTGATACATCAAATGGCCCAGCATTAACTGAAATCGTGACGATGCTTGCAGAACGTTGTAAAACCTTAAAAGAAATGGCATCAGCAAGCCGTTATTTCTTCGAAGAGTTTGAAAGCTTTGATGAAGCAGCGGTGAAGAAACACTTTAAAGCAGCGGCGATTGAATCACTTGAAAAAGTAAAAGAAAAATTGACCGCACTTTCTCGCTGGGATTTACATTCTACGCATGAAGCGATTGAACAAACCGCTGCTGAATTAGAAGTGGGGATGGGTAAAGTCGGAATGCCATTACGCGTGGCAGTGACAGGCTCAGGTCAATCACCTTCTATGGATGTGACATTAGTGGGTATCGGTCGTGAACGTGTGTTAGCGCGTATCCAACGTGCCATTGATTTTATTAAATCTCAAAACGCTTAATATTTAGGCTGATAAACGGGATTTGATTATTTCAATATTGACAGTTTATCAGCCGAAATTTATTATAGCTTGCGTTATTTGGGGATATAGCTCAGTTGGGAGAGCGCTTGAATGGCATTCAAGAGGTCGTCGGTTCGATCCCGATTATCTCCACCAAATTAATAAAGCAAGGTTAATCACCTTGCTTTTTTTTCGTGCAGAATAAGGCATTTTGCGCCATTTCATAACGCATAGTAACGCACAATAACGCATATTGACCGCAAATAATAGTACCCAATTTGGTACCCGAGTGTTATAGTACCCAAAAATTTGGGTACTAAAAGGGCTATTTATGGCACGTAAAATCACAGGACTAACCAATACTCAAGTAGAGCGCAGTAAGTACGATTCAAGCGGGAAAAATGAATTAAATGACGGCAATGGGCTATTCTTAGAACTTAAGCCAACAGGGGCTAAGGTATGGCGCTTTCGTTACAATCACCCCGCCACCAATAAGCGCACTAAAACCACAATAGGCAACTACCCCGAAATCACGCTTGCACAAGCCCGACAACAGCGCGAGGAATGGCGGGCGTTATTGGCGCAAGGGATAGACCCACAAACGCACAGGGCGCGTATAGCGCGAGAGTTAGAGCTCGCAGAGGCTAACACCTTTCTAGCCGTAGCCGAGAAATGGCGGGCGAAAAAGCAAGGCGAGATCACCAAGAAAACATTAGATAAATACTGGAGCAGTTTGCGCCTTCACGTCTTCCCTTTTATTGGCTCACATCCAATAGGCGAGATAGTCCCGACGGTAGCGCTAATTCCCTTGCAACGTGTAGAGGGGCGTAACAATATCGACATGGCAAACCGCCTAGCGAGCTATATCAACGAGATATTAAACTTTGCCGTAAATGGTGGGCTGATTCCATTTAACCCTTGCTTGCGAATGAATAAAACGCTAAAGCAACACAAGAAAGAGAACAACCCACGCATTAAGAGTGAAGAACTACCAGAGTTTATGCAAGCCTTAGCGCATGCAAAGATTGAGCCACAAACCCGCGCCCTAATTCAATTTCAAATGCTCACAATGACACGACCGGGCGAGGCAAGCGGGGCGCAATGGTCGGAAATTGATTTAGACAAGCGATTATGGACGATTCCAGCAGAAAGAATGAAAGCAAGAGAGGCACACATTATTCCGCTTTCTTCTCAAACCGTTCAACTATTGGAAACCTTGCAACCCGTAACGGGGCGCTTTGAATATGTATTCCCTAAACATGGCGATAACCACGCGTCTATGAGTTCATCAAGCGCGAATATGGCTATTAAGCGAATGGGCTATGCGGGCAGACAAACCGCCCACGGCTTGCGGGGATTAGCTAGAACTTACCTAGCCGAGCAGAACACCAACCACGAACACGCAGAGGCGTGCTTGGCTCATAAAACAGGCGGGAATGTAAGCCTAGCCTACAACCACGCCACCTATTTAGAGCAACGCAAGGCAATTATGCAAAAATGGGCGAATTATGTCGAACAATGCGCTCAAGGCTCAAGCCTTTTGAAATAATCTTCCGCCACCACACACCACAAGAGCGAGCAATCGCTCTTTTTTTTCGCCTTATTCTTACCATTCATCATTTTTTATAAAACTTTTTAAAAATTTTTCCACTTTTACACTTAACTACCTATTTCTTAATTTAACTATATGAAAATAAATAAAAATAATTAAGTGATAAATTAAGTGGTTTAAAGTGGTTAAGTGGAAAAATAGAAAAGGGAAAGAAAATGGCAATTTTGCCAACTGTTTAAAATCTATCCAATCAAAAATATTTTTGTTTCTTTCAAGTTCTAGAAAGAGCTTTATTATGTTAAATAAAGCCGTAAAAGTTCCTAAAACTCAATTCCGTTTAAACTACGTTTAAATTCCCCGCGCTTGCTTTAAATGCTTTTTGGTAAGCAAACGGGATCACCTCAAAAATTTAAACGCGCTTAAATGCATTTAAACGCCTCTTAAATCAATTTAAACCACTGTTCAAGCATACAAATTTACTCATTTTAATGTTTCTCATTTTTAGCGGTTAAAAACCGCTAAAAGTGGGAATTTAGCGATATTTAGACGCTATTGACAATATTTTTACCGCAAATTAGGCTAAATAACGCACAGAGCATTAACATGATGAATCAACAGTCACCAAGGGGATTTTATGAACGAACAAGAAAGCCAAGTAGAAAAATATTACACCGTAAAAGAACTTGAAGAACGCTTGAGCGTATCGCGCTCCACGCTTGACCGATTGGCGAAGAATGGAAAATTACAGAAAGTTAAATTTGGCAATAAAACACTCTTTACTGGGCGTAGCGTAAACGCGTATTTATTGGCGGTAGCGTAATGGTTAGACTTTTTCGCAAAGGCTTGACACCCTGCGGGGAATTTGGCACACTTTCCCCGCGGTCGCAAAAAACGACCGCCGAGCCTGGAAACTCGAATAAATTATCAACGGCGCAGAACACGCCCGAAGCGTGTTTTTTTATGCGTAAATTACACACACCCAAAGAACGCCCCGAGCGTCTATCTATGGTAGCGTGTAATGGGAAAGGTTCCGCCCTTTGCTGTGTTCCGTTGATCGCAGTTTTCCAGCCCGTTACACGTTACCGCCAAAACCTGGAAAATTTAGCGGTAACTCTTGAAAAATTTATCAACGGAGTTACGCAAATGTATCAATTCATTTTTGCGCTTATGCGCACACCTAAACAAAGCCTAAAAATCCGTATTTTAGCCGATAACGAACAACAAGCCCGCGCCCGTTTTACTCATGGCGATACCTTGTTATTTGTTGGCAGAATTAACCAAAACCCACGGAAAAACAACCGCACTTTAGCCTCACGTTTTCCCCTTTCTGCACCAGCAACACAAGGGGGCGTTTATGCGTAATATCCTACACACCGCCTTACGCGAACATTTAGCCCAATATGCGGGCAACCGTGAAAAATTAAACGAGCTTTATCAAGCTTTCAAAGACCACGAAGAAAGCACCACGGAAGCAATCACGCTTTATGCGGATTTAGTTTTTAATTATGGCGTTGATGAAGATAGCACGCTTTCAAAAATCAATGCGCACACCGTGATCGGAATGGGGCTAACCTTAAAAAGTCTAGCCAATGATTTAGAACTTTCGCAATACGGGCGCGAATATACGGATATTGAATTAAGCCGTGAAACCCAAGGGGGAAACCATGAAAACTAAACTTAAAAACGCCCCGCACTTGAACGAACAGAAAAATGACGGTGCGGAATTGCTGGTTTTAATTGGTTCTAAGGCGTGGAATGCATGGGATAAAGGCAATGGTACGGAATGGCTATTACTGGCGCAAGCCTTACGCACTGACCCGAAAGAAAAGCCTGTAATTATTGGCGCAAGCCAATTAGAAGAAATTAACCACTTGCGCCTTGCGGAAGAAACAGACCGCTCCGCAGTGCGTCTATTCCAATTTGGCAATCTTTCACAGGAACAGCTTTCAGCGGTGGTGGCGAATTTGGCGAAAAATAGCCAAGTAACACAGCTTACCCTTTGCGACAACCTAGGACACTTGCAAGATGACGGCAATTTATCGGATTGGCTAAAACGCACAAGAGCGCAAGGCGCGGAAAGTGTGGCGGAGGTGGTGGCGAAAACCTTAACCCCGAATGCGCCGTTATTGGATTTTGAAAGCGAAAAACCGACACAGCCAGAAATCGCCGAAGCCTTTTTAAACTGGAATACTAACCCACTTAGAACAGATGGCAACTCAGGTGAATCCTTTGAATATAACGGACTATATTGGGAAAAATTGCCAAGTATGGAACTTCAACGAAAAGTGCGGGAATTTTACAAGGCGCACGGCTATAACAAGTACACCGCCAACAGTTTAAAATCTATTGCGGATTTAATCGCGATTGAAGCAGAAAGAATCCCTACACCAAGTCCCGATTTTATAGGCTTTCAAAATGGCGTGCTCAATAAGAAAACGGGCGAATTTATGCCGCACAAAATCGACCATTATTTGCGTTCAGCAGAAAAATTTGAGTGCAATATTCAAAGCAAAAATACACCGCACTTTGATGACTGGCTTGATTTTGTATGCAATGGCAACGACAACAAGCGCAATGCAATTCTAGCGGGGCTTTATATGGTGCTCACCAATCGCAATGAATGGGGGCTATTTTTAGAAGCAACCGGCACGGCAGGCGCGGGGAAATCGGTATTTTCACGCATTGCATCCATTATCAACGGAGAAAGCAACACGGCTTATATCAGCCTACAAGAATTGGAGAAAGACGAAAAGCGGGCAATGCTTATCGGTAAAAGCCTGGCTATTTCACCTGATCAGAAACCTTACACTGGAAGTGCGGACGAATTGAAGGCTATTACTGGTGGGGATAATGTGGGGGTGAGAATGCTTTATGTGGGCTCATTTTCTACAAAACTTAGCCCAGTGTTTATGCTTGTTACAAATAATCCACTTACATTTACTGACCGTAACGGAGGGATTTTGCGCCGACGTATTATTATTCCATTTGAGCGGTCAATTCCGAAAGAGAAAAAAGACGTGCATTTTACGGAAAAAGTGCAAGCAGAAGTTTACGGCATTGTGAATAAATTATTAGCGCTATATCCGAATCCGGATAGCGCCCGCAAGATTTTGGAAGATTATCGCGAATTAGACGAAGGGAAAGGCGTGAAACGTGAAGCGAATCACCTAATAGACTTTTTGGGGCATTTTGAGTTACGCGAACACCGCAACGAAAAAGCCTTGCGCCTAGGCAATGCACGGGGTGGGTTTATTCCTTATGGCGATCAGACAAAACCTGATAGTTTATATTCCGCCTATTTGTTCTATTGTGAATGTAGCGGATTAAATCCAATCAACCGATTTACATTCAATAACGCATTAAGCGACGCGTTCAAAGAATGTGGCGAGAAGGTAGAATATGACGTAAAAATGTATTATGGCTATGAAACTACGAATGCATTTTGGAAAAATCGCGGGCTTTCTATACGACAATGGGAAGGTTAAAATATTATTGCGGTGGGGGTTTCCTACTGGAAAGGTTGCTCGGTGTAAGCCCGCATTATCCTGTTCGAATCAGGCAAGCCACCGCACCTAATCAAAAACAATAAGGCGATAAAATCGCCTTTTTTTTTGCTTAAAATTTGTCTTTTCTATCTGTTTTCACTTAAAAAAATCACTTGAGTGATTTGTATCACTGAGCCTTAATCCTTGTGGCGCAAGGCTTGAGCGTGTTTAAGTGGAAAAGTGGAAAAATTTTTCAAAAGTTTTTTTATTTGTTTGTTTATTTATTTTTCCTTTCTTTTGCTCCTCTTTCTTTAAATCGCTTGAAAATCAAAAATGATTAATTTGCTTTAAAGTTTCACTATAAACAGAGGGGTAAGAAATGGAAAAAAATGTTTTTAGTGAATTTGCCGAGAGTTTTCATTTAAGCATTAAAGAAGCTCAAGCAATGGGGCTAGAAGGTGAAGAATTGAGCACTAAAGCTTTAGAGTTATTTCAATTCTATTGTGGTGGATTAGTTTTATATATTCCTAAAGGTTGCACCAATAATTCATACAGAAACAAAGCCATTATTGCTGAGTTTAATGGAAAGAATCACAGAGAGCTTGCAAGAAAATATGGCGTATCAGTTCAATGGATTTATTCAATTTTAAATAATGGAAAGAAAAATGCAGAAAATTGAGATTTTCAAAGCGGGGAAACGACCCGATTCAAACGGTAACTTTACAGAAATAAAAGTATCACAACTTGCGCAAGCAGTGACGGCGTATGACCCTAGTCTACACGAAGCGCCCGCAGTGATCGGACACCCGAAAGATAATGCGCCCGCCTATGCATGGGTGAAAGGCTTAAGCCTTGAGGGCGATACGCTCAAAGCAGAATTAACGCAGATTGACCCCGAATTTTCTGAAATGGTACAGATGGGGCGTTTTAAAAAAATTTCCGCTTCTTTCTATCTCGAAGATAGTCCGCACAATCCTAAACCAGGCAAATTATATTTGCGCCATGTGGGCTTTTTAGGTGCAATGCCACCCGCGGTTAAAGGCTTGCGCAATCCCGAATTTTCGGAAAATGAGAAAGGCGTAGTTAATTTTTCCATAGAAATAGAAGACAACTTGGAGATTAATGCGTTACGCGCTGAAAATGAGCAATTAAAGGCAGAAGAAAGAGCTCGTAAAAATCTAGACTTTGCGGAAGGGTTAGTATCTATTGGCAGACTGGCACCAATCGCAAAAGGAAAAGCTCTAGAGCTTCTTAGCTATGCCGAAGAATGCGACCAGGCGGGCGTAATTAATTTTAACGAAGGAGAAAGCATGGCACAAAAAGTGCGAGAGTTTTTAGCCCTTCAACCCAAAGTGGTGAGTTTTGGCGAACTTGCCACAAAAGAACACGCGGTAAGCGGTCAATCTTCCGATTTAGTGGAGTATTCCGAGGATACGCCCGCAAATATTATCGAATTAGACCAACAGATCCGCCAATGTATGAAACAAAACAATGTGGACTACATAACCGCGTTTAACCTTATTCATAAATCAAGATAGGAGCCATAAATGAGCTTATCAGCACAACGAATCCAAGACCCGATTTTAACCGAACTTGCTCAAGGTTATTATAATGCAGAATTAGTATGTGAAAGCCTTTTCCCGGTGGTAGAAATTGAGAAAGAGGCGGGCAAAATCCCACAGTTTGGGCGTTTAGCATTCCGACAACAATCAACCGTACGCCAAGTTTTGGGCGAAAGTAACCGATTAACACCAGAAGACGTAACGGCAATTAATGTAGAACTTGAAGAGCATGATATTGAATACCCAATCGACTACCGCGAAGATAATGATGCAAGCTATCCACTGAAAAAATACGCGTTAGGCGTGGTGCAAGATATTATCGCGTTAGGGCGTGAAGTTGAAACGGCTAAAATCGCACAAGATGAAAGCAATTACAGCCAACACAACAAAATCCACCTTTCTGGTGCGTCTAAATTAACGAACGCTAAAAGCAATCCGTTACAGTTGATTGACGACGGCGTAAATGCGGTTTATTCAACGATTGGGCGCAAACCGAATGTTTGTGTTATTTCCGCTGACGTTTGGGCGGTATTAAAGCAAAATGAAACACTTTTAGAGCGTATTAAGTACACCCGCACGGGTATTCTTACTCCCGCAGTGTTTGCCGAGCTAATCGACGTTGAAACGGTTAAAATTGGTTCAGCTATGCAAGAAGTAGAGGGCAATTTAAAGCCGATTTGGGTAGATTGTATTATTTTGGCTTACGTCTCACCGAAGAGTAAAGAAAAAGCGGGCAATATCTTTGACCCGTCTTACGGTTACACAGTACGTAGAAAGGGGGGATTATTTGTTGATACTTATCAAGAAAAAGGCGGTAAAGTTGAAGTTGTGCGCTGCACCGATATTCACAAACCGCACCTAGTTGGAAAATCAGCGGGTTATTTAATCAAGGGTTGCATTACTGAATAAAAAGCGGCACACTAAGCTCTTAGTTGTTAAGTTGTTTATTTTTCAGCATAATCCCGCTATTACAGGGGTCCTTGAAGAAAATATGCGGGATTATGTTGAATTATGTGGAATTTAGCGGGAACAGGTTAATTATTAAGCTAATAAATTTTTGACTTTGTAAAATAGTACCCAATTAAGTACCCGTGCAAGCTCTGTTGGTTTTTTATTTTGTTTTAAATCAATCGCTTAAAGTTTTGTTTTGGTTGTGATTATACCACCAAATTCTAATTTTATATAGTATGATATAGTCCGATAAAGCCTTGATATATAGCATATCAAGGCTTTTTTGTTGTTCTAACAAGTCCGATAGAAACCAACCAAATCCACAAATTCTAGTAACACTAATAGTAACACCATGCTATGATAGGATCATATAGTGTTACTAAATTAATTATAACTTTATGATTTATAAAATAAATTTATAAAGTTTTTAGTGTTACTTCATTTTGGAGGTATCTAATGGCAAGAAGAACAACTCCCTTAACAGATACGGAGATAAAAAAAGCTAAGCCAAAAGAAAAAGAGTATAGCTTATGTGATGGTTATGGGCTTTTATTAAGAATTAAGCCTAACGGCTCTAAATTATGGCTATTTAATTATATACGACCTATTCTTGGTACAAGGACTAATTTAGGGCTAGGTACATATCCGATAGTTAGCTTAGCTGAAGCTAGAATGTTAAGAGATGACTGTCGTAAATTATTAGCTCAACAAATTGATCCTAAAAAACATAGAGAAGAACTAGAAAGAAAGCAGCTTATGGATACTCAAAGTTCCTTTGAGAAAGTTGCAGAACTTTGGAAAGAGAAAAAAAGTTCAGAAGTTGAAGAGAAAACGATCAATAAATATTGGCGAAACTTAGAGCTTCATCTTTTTCCTTTGATAGGTCGATATTCTATTAAAGAAATTAAGCCTTCTTTAGTAGTCCAAATGTTAAAGAAAGTGGAGGAAAATGGATCTCCAGATATGGTTCATAGACTATGCGGTCATCTAAATGAAATCTTAAATTTTGCGGTTAATAGTGGGTTAATTGAAAGTAATACTTGCCTAAAAATTAGCTCTACATTCAAGTCTGTTCGTCAAAGAAATAACCCTAGAGTAAGTATTGAAGAAATTCCTACCCTTATAAAATCAATACATAGTGCTAAGATTGAAAAGAAAACTCAATTATTAATCTTATTTCAATTATTAACAATGGTTCGACCTAGTGAAGCAAGTAACGCTTCATGGAGCGAATTTGATTTTGATAAAAAAGAATGGAATATTCCTGCTGAAAGAATGAAAGTGAGGTTTCTACATACAGTACCATTATCATCCCAAGTAATGGCTTTGATAGAACAGCTAAGACCAATGACGGGTCATAATAAATATTTGTTTACTCATAGAAGTGATTTAAAGAAAGCAATGAGTTCATCTACTGTTAATATGGCACTAAAAAGGATGGGTTACAAAGATAAACAGACTGCACACGGATTAAGGGGATTGGCTAGAACTTTTTTAGCAGAACAAGGCGTTCAACATGAGCATGCTGAAGCTTGTCTAGCACATAAAACAGGAAGCCAAGTTAGCCTAGCTTATAATCATGCTAATTATTTGGAGAAAAGAAGGGATATCCCTAAATAATGCTGCTAGCAGTGATTTAGATAGGTTATACAGCGTTTTCTGATAGTTAAATAATTTAGATAAAATAAGTATATTATAGATAGTGTCTATTTCGATTTAAGCAAAGAAATAATCTCTTTCAATGCTGAAATCTCGCTATCTTTTTGTTCAATCACTAGATCTCTTTGTTTCAATAGCTCATCTTTATGCGAAATAGTTAGTTTTAATCGATCGATTTCTGATGTCAAATTCTCATTTGAACCGTAGTAGTTAGTATTATGATCATTCATAAAGAACAATACATTCTTATCATCATTTTTGATTAGTTCTAAAACATCAATATTAAAGATATTGGCAATTTGCTCCAATTTATGAAGATTGAGCTTAGTTTCTCCACGTTCAATTTTTGCATATAGAGTTGCTGGACATACAACGGTGTCTCCATTGACTATAACGAAGATGACCTTCATCTGGATCAGGAGTATCCCATATCCAGTAAAACTCTTCTTTGAGTTCATAGGCTTCTTTTAAAGCAGGAAGATTACCTAACCAAGTATCTAAGAGGAATGATTCACGTTCATTTAGATCGTGTTTACGCTTTAGAAGGATAAACCTTTCACGCATAAGGGTACGTCTTTCTTTTTGGCTCATATGGGCTTTCAAAGACTTTCTGACGTTATCTAAGGCTTGATTAGCCATTCTAACTACATGAAACTTATCTACGACAACTTTAGCGTGTGGAAGGATAGTGTTCACTGCGTCTTTGTAGGGCTTCCACATATCCATTGTGACGTACTCAATGTAAGTCCTGTCACTGATTTCTGAAAGACGTTGGATGACTGTTTCCTTGTTACGGTTAGGCTTGATGTCATAAATAGTCCTGCGTTCAATATTAGTCAATACAAGCCGAGGTCTACGGATAATATTTATCTCGTCTATCCCAAGCCACTTAGGAGTTTCAAACTGGTATTCACGTTCTTTGAGTGCCACATAGTCCTTAAAAACGTTCCTAATGGTTTTCTCGTCAACACCAACGCTTTCTGCGACTTCTACAAAGGTCTTAGACATGGATTGCTCTTGAATGGACTTTAAAAGCCTTTTGGTCATACTACGCTTTTCATCTACAGATATTAGGCGTTCCCAGAAGGTAGATCCGCATTCACGACACTTGTATCGTCTACGGTTCAATTGTAAGCCCACTCGCTTTAAACGAATGGGCAAATCCATAATTAGTTGATTTCTTGAACTGTGTTTGTACAACTTGTCAAAACCACATTCAGGACAACGTTCAGGTGGTCCGACTGCTTCAACTTTAAACATCATATCGGTTTCATTTTATTGTGGCGGTTCTATTGTTTTAATGTCTGGTAGGGATAATAAGTCTGACATATTATTCATCCTTTATTACTCTGCGGTGTTAAGGTATCAATTATAGATTTGATGTCGAAATCATCAGTGTTAAATTATTTTTGTGACCACAAATGCACTTAGAAAATCCCTTAAAGCATTAGCTGGTTCACTTGAATAGGGAGTTGTAAAAAAGTTCCCTTAGCCTGCACAACAAGATAATTTCGAAATATCTTTATCGAACGTAAGTGCAACTAATTTTAGCCCTTCAGCCATTGTTAAATATGGTGCTAGGGTTTCTGTTAAATCTTCTATCGTTAAGCCAAATTTAACAGCTAATGATGCTGCATAGATGACATCTCCTGCATTTTCAGATACAATATGAACCCCTAATACTTTTAGTGTTTCTGCATCTGCTACTAGTTTAAATACACCGGTTGTTTCACGGTTTACAATTGCTCTTGGAACAGCATCTAAAGGTAATACAGATGTCTTCACATCATACCCTTTCTCTTTTGCTTGTTCTTCTGTTAAACCAACCGTTGCAACCGTCGGATTCGTAAACGTAACAGCAGGAACTACCGATAAATCTATTTTTTTGTTTAATCCACCAATAGCATTATCAGTAATAATTCCACCTTCATAGGCTGCTACATATACAAATTGTGGTCCTAAAGTCACATCTCCTGCTGCATAAATCTTTTCATTACTTGTTTGACCAAAATCATTGATCAGGATTTCATTATTTTTTCCAGTTTCAACACCTGCTGCACTTAAATTTAAAGAATCCGTATTTGGTTTTCTTCCAGTGGCAACAAGTAACTGATCTGATTCAATGACTTCTCTACTGCCATTTACTGTTACGTAAACCCTTTTTATCTCTCCACTTTGTTCAACACGCTCAAAAGTTGCCCCTTTGACAAGGTTTATACCCTGTTCAATTAACGCTTTTTCAACTGACTCTGAAATCTCAGGATCATACTCCTTTAAAAGTCGCTCACTTCTTTGCATAAGCGTTATTTCTGAACCTAAATGATGAAATAGTTGTCCAAGCTCCATTCCAATGTATCCTGAACCAATTACAGTTAATCGTTTTGGTATTTTCTTTAACTCAAGAAGTGTTGTACTAGTTAAATAGTCCATTTTTTCAAGTCCTGAAATTTGGGGCAACGAAGGCGATGCACCTGTTGCAATTAAAAAGCGTTTTGCAGATAACTTTGCCCCATTGACCTCAACCGTACTAGCATCAACGAATTTTGCTTCACCTTTAATTAAATCAAAATTATATTCATCAATTAAATCCATATATTTTTGATTCCGAAGTTCGCTCACCAATTTATCCTTTTGCGTGATTAAACTAGCTAAATCCACTTCTCCAGCGGATGTTTGTAAACCTATAAACGGATTGTCTTTTGATAAATGATTGATTTCCCCTGCCCTAAGAAGAGTTTTTGACGGAACACAGCCAATATTCACACAGGTTCCCCCAACCGTTCCACGCTCAATCATTCCAACTTTTGCACCGTATTCTATAGCTTTAATTGCCGAAGAAAAGGCAGCAGCACCAGAACCAATAATAAGAAGGTCATAATTGTCTTCATTAATTAACGCCACGTTTTCTAGTGATGATACTTCTTCAATTTCTCCGGCTTGGTAATTTGCTTCATCAATCGCCTTTATTGCACTTTCAACCTCAATATCATCGGGCAGTTCAAATACTGCTTCACCACGACGATAACTAGACTCAATATTTTTAGCACCTATCTTTTCAAGTGCTGATTCTACGTGTTTTTCACAACCCGTACAGGTCATTCCTGAAATGTTTACCTTAAATTTATTCATAAAAAAGCTCCTTTCGTTAATTAATCTCTCATGTTAATGTTTCTATTATTGGACACGAATGTAATTGCTTTTCAGCTGGACATCGTTGTTTTAAGTCGTCTAACATAGTTTCAATTCGTTTTAAATCCTCTATTTGTTTTTGCACTTCCTTTTGTTTTTTAGAAACAAATTCGAACATATCTTGACAACGAACTTCATCTTTATCTACAACAGCAAGTAATTTATAAATCTCGCTTAAAGAGAAACCAAGTTCCTGTATTCGTTTAATAAACCCAACACGCTTAACGTCATCATATGAATATATCCGATAACCAGCTTCCGTTCGGTGAGGTTCTTGTAATAAATTTTTTCGCTCGTAATATCTGATCGTTTCTTTATTAACTCCACATTTATCTGCAAACTCACTAATGCGATAAATCATCTTATTTCACCCCCTGAATATTATAAACCATGTACCATAGTACACGGTCAAGTAAATTGGACTATTTTATTTTTTTTCCAAAGTATCACTCGTATGTGATTGATACTTTTATATAATACTATTGATTATCCTAACATCCCACCAGAAAATCCAATTTAAACACCAGTTGTTTTTAAACTATTAAGAAAGTAATTCCATTATATATTCCGAAGACCCAAAAAAAGAAATAATGCTAAAAAATGCATTTAATGAATTTTCATTAAAAATGGATAAAAGAGAAAAAGAACAGTTATCTGAATTAGAAAATAAATATTCTAGTAAAAAGAACAGTCTTTCTTCAGATAAAAATAAAGCTATTTCTGATTCAGAACAAAAATTACTAGAAAATGAAAATCATTATAAAAGAATGTCTAGCCAAATCGAATTAGATGCTAAAAACTATAAAAGAGCAGGAGCAAGTGATAAAGAAGTGTCTGAGTCTTTAGAACGTAACAAAAAGGAACTTTCTAATAATTACAATCATCATAAAAATAGATTCAATCAAGAAAGGGATGATAAGGTTAAGAATATTGAAGATAATCTTAGGATTTTAGAAGAATCTTACCCTCAAGATATTAATAGAGTAAAAATTTATTATCAACAAGAAAGGGATAAATATTTATCTGAAACTAAAGAACAGTTAGATAAAATGGTTAGAGAACATGAACAAGCAATAGAAGTTTATAGAAATCAATATAACAGTGGCATAAAAGCACCTATACGTTATAAAATTGAAAGTAGTGATAATGGAAAAGATTTTTATGTAACTATTTAATAAAAAATAAAGCCTAATAGATTAACTCCCTATTAGGCTTTTATTTTATAAAGTTAAATTTATATTAAGGTATTCCATGAGAGCATTTTGAAGTGGTATAACATCTCTCCTAGATTTAAATTTATGATCAACAATATCATTTAATTCTTTAAGGCTGGTTTTAATTTCCATAATTTCATTTTTTAAATCTAAAATATTCATTTTACGAATGAAGTTTTTTACTTTTTTTAGTGTATTCTTATTCAATTCATTTTCCATTATATTTAATATTCTTCTCATTTTAACCATTCTTTTAAAATCATTATCTTCTATATTCAATATACTATTAATACTTTCTTCAAATGAATCGTATCCATCCAATAATTTCTCATTATAATTGTAAAAAAATGCGATAGATACTGACTTTCCTATTCTTGCTTGAGTTCTAAAAATTGCTTGAACTATTTCTGATTTTACTAGATCTTTAGATTCTATTTTAGTATTTAATACTTCAGAAAGTCTCTCTGCATGAAATGAATTATTAAACCACTCACCAAAAAATATTATTGAATCATATTTTATATACTCATTTGTAGCTCTACACTTTCCTGAATTATAATGAATAACCTCATATTTATCTCGCAAATCTTTACTAATATTTTCTTTAATGAAGTTAGGTAGATTCTCTATATGAAATGTATTATTCCATGTAATAACAAGATGTTTATTTCCATTATTCATAGAAATATATTTCTCAAGTTTTCTTATGTCTTCAACAATATCTTTTTTATGTTTCTCATTACTTTTTCTTGTCCTTCGTGTTGATAACAATGTATCATAATAAATATTATTATTTATAACTACTTTACTTTGATTATATCTTTCTATATTCCAATTATTACTACCTTCAAATAAAAATTCTGCTGTGGCATCTAAAATAATTAATTTTGTATCTTCATCTATAAAGTCATTAATATCTTGGTGTATGATAATATCTGATGATATATCTGTATTAGATAGATCTCCTAAAGATACTATAAGTTTATTGAATAGCCAGCTAACTCTTTCATGATATAGTTTTTCATTTTTTATATCAGGTAAATCATTAAATAATTCATTAAATATATTTTTGTCAAAATTTATTATATTCTTAATTGTCTCCTTATTTAGCCTTATCTCTTTTCCGTATATCAACTCTCTTTTATAAAGTTCTACTAATAATTTCTCATGTTTTACTACTATATCCGTATAAGGGGTCTGGAATTCATCAAAGATAACTAATTCTCTCTTTGTTATCTCTTTCTTTATGGGATCATCATAGTTAATAAATATATTGCTTGATTCATATAAAGCCCTCCAGTTATTAGTTACTACTATTCTATATTTTGACAAAGCATAAATATTACATTCTAATTCTTTTAATGTATCGCTTCCTTTATAAATTCCACAAATGGACTGTTTAGGATTTAATGCTTTAACATCAAATACAAGCCTTTTAATTTCTTCATTTGTTTTTACAATAATCAAAGTAGACTTATCAGTATTAGCACAAAGAACCTTTAAATTTGTGGTTTTCCCTGAGCCGCAACCCCAAGCTAAGACTTGCCTATTTGAATAGCTATCTATGCTATTCTTAAGTTTGTAACTGCTATCATCTACTTTATCTAGTAAATAGTTACGCCTAGAAAGTAGATAGTTATTATCATCTACATTGTAATCAATCTCATTATTTTTTAATCTCCATCCCTTCCATTTATCTGGAAAACTTACATTTTCTTTCTTCATAATAATCTCCATAAAAAAGCCACTAAATAGTGGCTTGGATTTAAATTTTTAGCATATAGATATTATCTATTTCAGTTCTTTTTAAATAATCTACTTTTATCAATTCATTTATAGCTTTAATGAATAAATCTCTTTTTAAGTTAAAAACAGATTCCGAGTTGAAAGTAGTTAACGTTATTTCTTTATTTTCATTTTTACTTTTTATGATTAATGTATATAAGACATTTCTAGCATTGCTAGTTAACTTCTTAAAACGTTTCTCTAATGGCAATTTCCTATTAATAATTGAAAAAATCTTATCATCTACTGTTTTAAGCATAGATCACCTCATTTAGGTTTTTAATGTTGTTTAAGTACCGATTTACATCAGATTCAAAGTAGCCTACGGAGTTAGCTCCTAGGCTAACTTTTTTGGGAAAATTAGGCTTATAATAAGCAGAACTTTTATCCTGCCAAGTGTAGAATGTACTTTTAGATATTCCTAATATCGTTAAAAATTCTTTTACCCTGATTATTCTATCCATGGTAAAACCCCTATATATAAAAAGGGTATTACTCTTTAGTTAGTAATACCCTTATATTATTGCGTTTAAAAAAATGATCTGTAATATCACTTTTGATAAGGCGTATAGCCTCTATTTCATATATTAATAAGAAATCCTTACTGTTGTATGGTCTAACTAAAATCAACTTGAGACCATCCTATACTTCCTCCAGATTGCTTGCAAGCATTTTTTGAACAAATTTTCTGCTTTCCAACATAGGAAACTTATCTTATTCATTCTCATATATAACTAATGTTTTCATTAAGAAAATTTTTAAAAATTTCTGTCTAAAAAATAGTCGAATAATACTATTTTACTTTTTTAGATATTTTCCTATTGTTGTGCTACCATTAACTCACAAGGTAGCATACCAGTGCTTTAATTATTATAGATAATCTATCACTTCATTTTTTAGTAACACCAATAGTAACACTGAACACAAACCCAACAAATAAAGTTATTATAAATCAAAGTCTTATATTGCTAGTTCAAGTGAGATTATCCCACCAAATTTAGAACCTTGAAACTTAAAGTGAGTTTCAAGGTTTTTTTCTTTATGGAAAATCTACATTTCTTTCAGATAATTTAAGCCTAATCCATTCATTTGTCCCATAATCCAACTTTGTTTTTTACGAACTAATGCACTAGGCTTATTCACTTTATAGATAATCGGATTCGGTAAAACTGCAGCGAGTAATGCCGCTTCTGATTGAGTTAAGTTTTTCGCTGATTTTTTGAAGTAATAGCGACTAGCTGCTTCTACACCAAAGATGCCATGACCAAATTCTGCGATGTTCAAATACACTTCTAAAATGCGTTCTTTGGACCAAAAGATTTCCATTAATGCCGTTATGGGAACTTCTAATCCTTTGCGAAACCAACTTTGTCCATGCCAGAGAACGAGGTTTTTTGCTGTTTGTTGAGAAATCGTTGAAGCGCCTCGGATTCGGCGAGATTTTTCATTAAATTTAAAGGCCTTTTGAATTGCTTCAAAATCAAAGCCCCAGTGGTTGGGAAATTTTTGATCTTCAGCGGCAATTACCGCAAGTTGCATATTCGGTGAGATTTCATCAAGGCTCACCCAATCGTATTTGATTGAATAGCTGAAATCTAACTGTAATAAGTGCCCGATTTTTTGCTGTGCCATATAGGCAGAGAAGGGAACAGGGATAAAGCGGAAGCAAATGAAAAATGCCAGGATTGCGAGAGAAAAACGCCACGCAACCCGTTGCCAATTTTTTTTCCACCAAGAGGGGCGAAAAAGATGTAAAAGTGCGGTCAGAATTCGCTTAGTTTTTTGCAGCTTGCTCATCGAGTTGGCTTTTCACCCAGTTTATAAAATCCGGATCCATTGTTTTGAGCATATTAGAACCACGCGTAATGGTTGCTGCACTGGTATTGAGATTTTGTTGAATCTCTCGTTGTGAGAGATTTTTATCCAATAACTGTGCTACGATTTGTAAACGTAACCCCACCGCATCACGTTCATCAGGCGTGAGCAGAAGCGTTAAGAAATCTTGTGCTTTGCCTTGCTTAAATGCAGTTTGCAAGGTCGCGAGGAAAGCATTCCATTGTTCTAAATTGCGACTAATATACATATCAACAACCCTATACTATTAAACTAGTGCGACTAGTATAGCCGATCGTATTCCTCTTTGCTAAAGGTTTGTAATTTTTCTTTGTCTTGTAGGTTTTGATAGTAAAAATCGTAAGTTAATACGTTTTGAACATAACCTCGCGTTTCAAAGAATGGAATAGAGGCAATAAATTCATCCATAGCCAATTTGCCATTGGCTCTTGCAAGCCATTTTTCTACACGGCTTGCTCCCGCATTATAGGCGGAGGCGATCAAAATTCGGTTATTAGGGTATTTAGCATTTAACTCATTTAAGTGAGCCGTGCCGAGTAAAATATTATTAAGCGGTTTAAATAAATCTAACTCACCGTTATAAGGAAGTTGCTGATTTTCTGCTGTTTTTTGTGCAGTACTCGGTAATAGCTGCATTAATCCTCGAGCATTTGCAGAAGATTGTGCCATTGGATTCCAAGCACTTTCTTGGCGAGCAATGGCCATGGCAAAAGTTTTGGTTACACGATTATCCACAATCGCTTGAGGTTCCGTTGCGCTGAGATTCCCATTACTGAGGGCAATATCAAAATATTGACTGTAAGCATTTGGTAAGCGTAAGTCGATATAATCCCAAGCTTTTGCAATAATTGAGCCATCTACGCCCAATTCAAACCAATTTTGTTCATTTGCATATTGGCTTAACGCAAGTTGTTTCTCTTGCGGTAATTTTTCTAATAGAGAACGCCAACGTTGTTTGGCTGCGCCTAATCGATCTAATTGACGCAGTTCTGCAATCTCAGCTAATTCAGCTGAATACTCCTCTTGGATATTGGACTCTTGAGAAATTTTAGGCATTTCCAGTTTGTAGGAATGGCCTAATTTGACCGCTGCTAACATTGGATAAAACCCACGTTCTTTCGATAAAGCTTCTAATCGTTGTTTCGCATCTTTATCGGATGCTTGAGCAGCTATTTTAGCCATCCAATAACGCCATTCTTGTTTTTGCTTCGCTTCATCTGAAAGGGCATTCAACCAACCTAATAAATCCGTTTGTTGCCAAATAGCCGTACGCAAACGACGTTCAATGAGGTTATCTGCATTGAGTTTTAGGATTTCTTGATCGCGCCATTGCACAAAGTTAGGGCTTTCGTTATCAAAGAAACGGCTAATAAAGGCGATTTTCCAACCACGTAATTCACTTTCATTTAATTGCCAAGTCTTAGCCCATTGCTCGTAAGGAGTGAAAGTTGGCTCATTCATATTTTCCGGAATGGTTCGCAAATAACGAGCAAAACCGAGCACTACAGCAAATTTATTGGTGATTTTATTCGTATTATCATTAATTAATGGTAATTTCTCGGCAAGTATTTTCAAATTGGCTGGATTTTTTAAGAGATCCTGATAGAGCGCTAAATGAGCGGCTACTTGCTCATCTTCTTTAGCATTCTCAATTTTTTCTAACTCTTTAGCGAGTATTTCTAATCCTTTCGCATCATTTTTACTGAAGAGCATTTCCGCTTTTTGATAGATCTTCTCTTCAGCGCGTCCACCTTGTGAATACCAAGCCGCCCAGAGTTGAGCATCATTAGGAAGCTCTGCATTATTGAGCCAAAGTTGTTCATATTCAGACAAAATAGCCGATTTATTCTTGTCGTTTGATTGGTTTTCTGTCGTCTGACTGGTATTGGCTGCCTCTATTTGATATTTAGCTGTAAGCACGGCAATTTGTGTTTCTAAATTATTTGGCTTGAGTTTGGCGAGAGATTGAGTATCTTCAGCATTGGTGAATAACGTAAAAATACGTTGTTCTAATTTTCCACGTAGGAAATGAGAGGAATGTTGCTGAATAAATTGTTCAATGTCTGTTCGCAATGCATTCACTTCTTCACGAGGTGTATCGCGATTAACGGTTTTTACACGTGCATCTAAATAAGCCGCTATAGCATCAGTTTGCAATGGATAACCTTTTAAAGAATCAATAAGCCCAAGAAATAATTTGGCATTATTAGAAACATGATTATTTTTGACCGCACTTTTTAGGAGCGACTCTAATTGCAGAAAAGTCGCGCGTTGTTCAATCAGCTTTAATTCATGAGCGTGCTGTTGCTGTGCCCATTTGGCTTGTTCTTCTGCAAGGTTAATTTGTGGCGCTGTTTCATTTTTGCTTTTATGGGCATGCTGATTAGCCAAAGCTGAGCCTGAAAGTGCGGTTAAAATCAATAACGAAATTGTCGTGTGTTTAAGTGCTCGCATAGGAGATTCCATATAAAGAGAAAGACGGATATTTAGATCCGTCTTTGAGTGTAGCGTTCGTTTTATTTAGAAAACTTTTTTGAAAGGCTTCACAATCACATCACCGTAAACGCCAGCTTCAACATAAGGATCTTGTGCAGCCCAGTCTTTTGCTGCAGACAGACTTTCGAATTGAGCAATCACAGTCGAGCCGATAAAGCCAGCTTCGCCTGGATTTTCATCGTCAATGGCAGGATTAGGACCTGCTGTTAATAAGCGACCTTCTGCTTGTAATTGTTTTAAACGAGCAAGATGTTGCTCACGTACAGTAAGGCGTTTTTCTAAAGTACCAGGAATATCTTGGGCAAAAATTACGTAATACATCATTTATCCTTTTAACAATTTAATTCTTCGATAGAGGCTAATGCTCGTTCTAGTTCAAGATTACCTTCACGTGGAATAGAGCGGGATTTGCCGTCTTTTCCTACGGCGACAAAGGTAAATACAGCATCTGTCACGCAGTAACGTTCCCCAATTGGTTCACTGGCAACTTTTTTCACCCATACTTCTACCTTGATTTTAATAGAAGAACGACCCACACTGAGACATTGGCCGTAACAACACACCACGTCACCGACGGCGATAGGCTTAATGAAATTCATACTTTCTACGGCAACGGTGACAACGCGACCATGAGCAATTTCTTTTGCTAGAATTGCTCCGCCCATATCCATTTGTGACATAATCCAGCCACCGAAAATATCGCCGTTGGCGTTGGTATCTGAAGGCATAGCCAAGGTGCGTAGTAATAATACGCCTTTAGATTGACGACCGTCTTTATCGATAAGATTTGAAACCATTATTTTTCCTCATCATTTTTTTGATCATCTTTAGGTAAGTAACGGTAAATATAAGCACCGCTGACAATTGTTGCAACAAAGGTCATACCAAGTAAACCAAAAGATTTGAAATCAACCCAAGCATCTTCAGACATATTTTGGCTGATATAAATATTTACCAGCATACACAGAATAAAAAATCCTGCCCAGCCTACATTTAATTTGTTCCACACATTATTCGGTAATTGGATTTCCTTGCCTAATAACTTTTTCACCAGTGGCGTATTGAATTGGAATTGTGCAACCAATAAAACAATGGCAAATAAGGCATTAATAATCGTGACTTTCCATTGTAGGTATTTGATTTCATTGAAATAGGCAGTGAGCAAACCAAAAAAGACGACAGCAATTGCCATGATTTTTTGTTGTTTCTCAATCATGCCATATTTCAGTTTTAGTACAACCATCTGAATGATGGTCGCGATCACTAAGACAATCGCCGCCTCACGCACCCCAAACATTTTGTAGGTGATGAAAAAGAGAACAAGAGGAATAAATTCAAGAAGTTGCTTCATATTATGCCTTCATAAATAAACTGTAAAAACGGTAAGTAAATACTAAAATAAATAGTTGAAATAATGCTACCAAAATGCCAAAAATCACACTTAGAAATGATGTACCTAGGATTGCACCAACGCTATTCACTAATAAAGGTAGAAGTAAATAAGTGATCAAAGCATAAATAATCAATATGCCATTACGTTTAACACCCGCACGCCACACTTGTAAAGCACTTTGCCCGATAGATTGATTGGAAGCAATATAATGCACGGGCGATAAGCATAAACGAACAAAGAAAAACAAGCCAAATACCATTGAAAAAAAGGCTAGAGGGGAGAGTGCATTTTTGCTTAAAAATGAACTCATAACATCAACGATACCAAATAAAAGCGGCAAGCTCATAAAAATATCTAAAACCACCACACCTAAAAAACGACGTAATGTCAGCATGAGACCTTGATTAATCGGATTTTGGTTTTGCTGGCTAATATGATGAATGGTTGCAATACCGAAGGTCGCAATAAAAGACATCAATAATTGTTGGAATACAAAAGATCCAATCAGAGCAGTTGGCTCCACTTTGCTTAATGCATCAATAATGTCTTGTTGTGATGGATTAGGATTATCACCCAAACTCGGCATTGGTACACTGACTAATGCATTAATCAATTGTGAGACAACAAAAATCCCAACGAAAATCAGCACGGTTTTTCGCTGATTACGCATAAAATTGAGGCTATCTTGAAAAATCTGAGTAAAGTTAATTTGCATCTTATTTTCTCGGTAAAAAAAGTGAGGTAATTATACAAGCTTTGACATCAAAAAACTAAAAATACGAAGAATTGCTCTAGATTAAAAAAAATTTTTTAATTAATTTCAAAAAATTTGACAGAGATCACGGTTTAATACCCCAAAATAAGTATTATTATAACAAGAGATAGTATTGTCCGAATGCGGACTTAAAAGATAATGACTAAGGAGTCAAAATATGAAAAAAACGGCATTAGCATTGGGATTAAGCGCAGCATTATTAGCAGGCTTTGCAAATGCACATCAACAAGGTGATGTTATTGTAAGAGCGGGTGGTGTTCTTGTGGATACTCACACGAGCACAAATAGCGATGTCTTCAAATTTAAAGTGAACAATAATACTCAATTGGGGTTAACGGGTACTTATATGTTCACTGATAACATCGGGGTAGAATTACTTGCGGCGACACCTTTTAGTCATGAGATTAAGTTAGGGTCTGCTTTAGTGGGTAAAACTAAACATTTACCGCCAAGTTTATATGCTCAATACTATTTCTTGGATAAAGATGCTAGTGTACGTCCTTATATAGGTGGAGGTCTTAACTACACCACGTTTTTCAGTGAAAAAGCTAAGTTAGCTGGTGTATCTAATCTTAGATTAAAAGATTCAGTTGGCCCGATTGCGAATGTGGGTATAGATGTTAAACTGACAGATAACCTTTATTTCAATGCGGCAATGTGGTATGCGCAAATTAAAACCAAAGCGCGTTTTAATTTAGCTGGTGAAAATCATACGGTGAAGGTGAAACTTGACCCTACAGTATATTTCGTCGGTTTAGGTTATCGTTTCTAATAGAACCTTGCTCTGAAAAAGCGGTACACAGTGTGTATCGCTTTTTATTTAACGTTATTCAGCGGCATAGCCAGATATGGGTAAAGGGGAGTCGTCTAAATATGCTATACCGTTTTCGAGTTTTAATCGCTCTTCAATAAACCATTTAATCACTAAAGGATAAATATGATATTCCTGTTCACGTGTACGAAGTTCAATCTCCTTGACGGTATCACCAGGGAAAATCGGCACTTTAGCTTGTAATACAGTCGCACCACCATCGATCTCTTCATTGACAAAATGTACGGTTGTACCGTGTTCTTTCTCACCATTATCAAGCGCACGTTGATAAGTATGTAAGCCTGGATATTTGGGAAGCAGGGAAGGGTGGATATTCAAAATTCGACCAGGAAAACGCTGAGTGAAAGCTTTGGTCAAGATTTTCATATAACCGGCTAAGACGATAAGATCAACATCGAGATCTTCTAAATAATCACCGATAGCGTTATCCATCTCAAGATTAGAGGCAAAATCTTGACGCAAAAAAATGTGACTAGAAATGCCCGCACTTTCAGCGCGTACTAAGCCATATGCATCTATTTTATTACTGATGACAATAACAATTTTTCCAGGAATAAAGCCAGTTTGACAAGCATTTATGATCGCTTGAAGATTTGATCCTTGACCTGAAATCAGGACAGCAATTTTTTTCATATTATTCTATATAAAAGAAGGGCGAACGTTTCATTCTGAAATTTTCGCCCTGAAATGGAAAAGAGAAATTATTTGATGATAACCTGTGGTTCACCATCTGTCGCACTTTCGATATGACCGATCAACCACGCATTTTCACCCGATTGTTTTAAAATCGCTAAGGCGGTTTCTACTTCTTCTTGTGGTAATGCAATCACCATGCCAACGCCGCAGTTGAACGTACGGTACATTTCATAGGTTTCAATGTTGCCTTTTTCTTGTAACCATTTGAATACGGGTTGCCATTCCCAACTGCTTTCATAAATAACGGCTTTGGTATTTTTTGGTAATACACGGGGAATATTTTCCCAGAAACCGCCACCCGTTAAGTGTGCAATAGCATGGACTTCCGTTTGTTTGATTAAAGCAAGAACAGATTTTACATAGATTTTTGTTGGTGCAAGCACTTGTTCACTTAATGGATGACCATCTAATTGCTCAGTGGCTGGGTTGACGCCAGCAACATCAATGACTTTACGAATTAAAGAATAACCATTTGAATGCGGGCCACTTGAACCTAGTGCAATTAAAGCATCTCCTACTTTAACTTGGCTACCATCAATGATTTCTGATTTTTCAACCACGCCCACACAGAAACCTGCAAGGTCATAATCGCCAGCATGGTACATGCCTGGCATTTCGGCGGTTTCACCCCCGACTAATGCACAACCTGATTGTACACAGCCTTCAGCAATGCCTTTCACTACATCGGAGGCAACATCTACGTCAAGTTTGCCCGTGGCGTAGTAATCCAAGAAGAATAAGGGTTCGGCACCTTGCACGACTAAATCGTTAACACACATAGCAACCAAATCAATACCGATGGTATCGTGTTTTTTTAAGTCAATGGCCAGGCGTAATTTAGTGCCCACACCGTCTGTACCTGAAACAAGGATGGGTCCTTTATATTTGCCCGGAATGGCACATAATGCACCAAACCCACCTAATCCCCCGATAACTTCAGGGCGAGTTGTCCGCTTTACGTGTGGTTTAATACGTTCAACTAATTCGTTACCGGCATTAATATCCACGCCTGCATCTTTATAACTTAATGATGGTTTGCTCACAATGTTGTCCTATATTTTTAGGTTAAATGATAAAACGGCGTGATTGTACCAGATCAAGCAAACGTTTGCGATAGTGATTTAATCATGATTTAAGCAAAAAATAACCGCGCTTTATTTTTAATAATAAAGTGCGGTTATTTTCTAGAATGTTTTTTAGCGATTCGCTAATTCGAAAATCATTGCTTCAGCCTGGCAGCTAAATGTAAAACGTGCCGTTAAATTGGCGCCATTTTCAGTTTCTGTGATTTCACTTTTAATATCGCAAGGATCACTTTCTGTTTTGCGTGCTTTTTCAACGAAACAATTAAGTGCCGCTTCAGCTTCAGCTTTATTTGCATAGGTTTGATGAATATCAACAGCGCAATCTGAACCGTCAATAATCGTCCCCACATCAACACAACTACAAGTGAGAGATTCTTCAGCTTTGCATGTTACAGTCATAGGATTTCCTTATTTAAAAATTAAGATTGGCTGTATTTTAGCACTTTTGAACAACTCTGCAAAAATAACCGTATTTTAAATTGAAATATGATTTATTGAATAGTGGTCGGAACACTTATAAATTAGTTTAAAATAATTTGCACTCTATTTCATGGAGCTTTAGAATCTGGGAGCTTTTTATTATTAGTCACAATAGGTTCTCGATGAAAAAATTTCATAAAACGCTAGTAGCGATGGCGATCTTATCTACTGCAAGCGGTGTAAATGCTGCTGCATTCCAATTAGCAGAAGTGTCAACGTCAGGTCTTGGTCGTGCTTATGCCGGTGAAGCTGCAATTGCGGACAATGCCTCAGTGGTTGCAACTAATCCAGCATTAATGAGCTTATTTAAAACCAACCAATTCTCTGTGGGTGGCGTTTATGTGGATTCTAAAATTCGAATGAGTGGTCCGGTTACCGTTAATGCATTAGGTCGTACTGTTGCTGCAGGTTCTGCAGATCATGATAGTGTTATACCAGATTCATTGATTCCGAATATGTATTTTGTGGCACCAATTAATGACAAATTTGCCATTGGTGGTGGTATGAATGTGAATTTTGGATTAAAAAGTGAATATGAATCAGATTACAACGCAGGAGTATTCGGCGGTAAAACTGATTTAAGTGCGATTAACTTAAATTTAAGCGGTTCATATCGTGTGACTCAAGGTTTAAGTGCTGGTGTGGGTTTAAATGCAGTTTATGCAAAAGCAAAAATTGAGCGTAGAGCTGGTGCTCTGGCTGATGCAGCTCAATATGTTGGTAAGGCTGTACGCGAAGGAGCTATACAATTACCTCCTACAGCTGGTCCATTATTGGCTTCATTAAGTAGCGTTCAAAAAGATACTATTCTAACTCAACTACAAGACAAAGCGGCTTGGGCTTTTGCTTGGAATGCTGGTGTAATGTATCAATTTAATGAAAATCATCGAATTGGTTTAGCTTACCATTCTAAAGTAGATATTGATTTTACAGATCATACAGCAACTAGTTTACAAGCTCAGCGTATTGGGCAAGAAGGTGGTTTAAAGCTCAATTTGCCTGATTATTTAGAGTTTTCAGGATTTCACCAATTAACCGAGAAATTTGCTATGCACTATAGTTATAAATATTCTCACTGGAGTCGTCTGAAAAACTTATATGCAACGTATCATGCTGATGGCGTAGAAGCATTTCATAAGAAAATGTACTACAGAAATAGTTCGCGTGTAGCACTAGGTGGAACTTACGATGTGGATGAGAAATTAACTTTACGAGCAGGTATTGCTTATGATCAAGCTGCAGCAACTGAATATGCTAGTGCGGCAATTCCTGATACAGATCGTACTTGGTATAGCGTAGGTGCTACATATAAATTTACTCCAAATCTTTCAGTTGATTTAGGCTATGCTTATTTGAAAGGTAAAAAAGTTCATTTCAAAGAAGAGCAAATTATCCGCAATGGTGCTGTAGTGGTAACTGGAAATTACACCTCTAAAGCAAGTGCAAATCTTTACGGTTTGAATTTAAATTATAGTTTCTAATCGGTTAGAAAATTTAGCATAATAAAGCACACCTCCACACGAAGTGTGCTTTTCTTTTTTATAAAACAAGGCAAAAAATGACCGTACTTTATTATACTTATTATCCTTCTCCTATCGGGCGGCTTTTAATTTTATCTGATGGTGAAAGTATTACACATATTGATTTTGAAAAAGAGCAATATGAACCTAATCCTAAATGGCATAAAAAAGATGAATTGCCTGTTTTTCAAAAAGTATACTTGGCTTTTGAACGATATTTTAGTGGAGAAGTCGAGCGTTTTTCAGATATCCCCTTGAAGCCAGAAGGTACAGCGTTTCAACTCTCTATTTGGCAAGCTTTACGCGAAATTGATTATGGTGAGCTTTCCTCTTATGGTGATCTTGCGTTGCAGATTAATAATCCTAAAGCGGTTCGAGCCGTAGGTGGTGCGGTAGGGAGTAATCCGATTAGTATTATTATTCCTTGTCACCGCATTTTAGGTAAAGATCGTACTTTAACTGGTTTTGGCGGAGGCTTAGAGGCAAAACGTTTTTTATTACAATTAGAAAAAATTCCCTATATTGATAAAGGTACTGAAAATACTAAGCCTCGCTTTTTTAAGAAATATCACGAATGATTCCACAAACCCTTGAACAATTACTTTCCAAAGCACAATCCATAGCTGGCTTAACTTTTGGTGAATTAGCTGACGAATTACATGTTCCAGTTCCACCGGATTTAAAACGCGATAAAGGTTGGGTTGGGATGTTGCTTGAAACTGCATTAGGTGCTACGGCAGGCAGTAAGGCTGAACAGGATTTTTCCCATTTAGGCATTGAATTAAAAACTTTACCCATTAATGCAGAAGGCTTTCCGTTAGAAACCACGTTTGTGAGTCTTGCGCCCTTGGTTCAAAACTCCGGGGTAAATTGGGAAAATTCGCACGTTCGTCATAAATTATCGAAAGTCTTGTGGATTCCCATTGAAGGCAGTAGAGATATTCCTTTACGTGACCGCCATATTGGTCAGCCTATCTTATGGCAACCTTCGGTTGAACAAGAACATCAATTACGCCAAGATTGGGAAGAGTTGATGGATTATATTGTGCTCGGAAAGTTAGATCAGATTACGGCACGTATTGGTGAAGTTATGCAACTGCGTCCAAAAGGTGCAAACAGTAAAGCCATTACGAAAGGCATTGGTAAAAATGGGGAAGTGATTGATACTTTGCCGCTGGGGTTTTATTTACGGAAAGAATTTACGGCAGGCATTTTAAACGCTTTTCTTTATCATAAAAATGGGTGAATCATCACTCATTTTTTATTTCTCTAAGTTCTGAAAAACACAGAAAAAACCTACCGCACTTTGTAAAGTCTCTCCATAGAAAATGAGTGGGATACGATTTCGTTGCCAAGGCGGAACACCGAGCTCTTGCCAAATTTTTTTCATGGTTTCTGCTGGGCGATTATGCTGTCGTTTTACTTTGCCAGTATAAGCAAATCGTATTTGAATCGGCTCTTGTGTATTAGCAAGTTGAACTTGTTTGTCATTCCAATGGACTAAAATGCCTTGCTCATTGTTGATTGCATAAATTCTTCCAAGATTATCAGGCAAAAGAATCTGTTGATTTAACGGCATATCAAGACAAGTTTGCGACAAATCAGCGAATTTCCCCGTTAAATAGAGACATTCCTGATAACGGCGAATAATATGCTCCCCGAGTTGAAATTGTGGGGATGCATCCGCTTTAGCCTGAATAACATCATCAATAATATGCATTAATTGAATCTGCGTAGGCATAGCAATCTGATTTTTAGCCAGCCACATACGCAAAAGTGAGGTTTGTTTTTGCGGTGAATAGTCTAGAAAGTTTATGAGCGAAAACTGTTTTTGATCCTCAAGAATGTGCTGCTCAAAGCAGGTCTGTAATAATTCATTAATCAGTTGTTGTTGCTCAAAACAATGTTGTGCGGCACGCTGAACAGCATGATCAAAATGTTCCCAGCGTTGACGTATTTCAGGCAAAATTTGGTTACGTAAGAAATTGCGATCGTAATGATTATCTTGATTGCTTTCGTCTTCGACCCAAGACAGATTTTCTTGCTGAATGTAATCTTCTAATTCATTACGGGTAAAAGAAAGAAGCGGGCGTAGAATAGACATCCCGAACAATTGACTTTCTTTTTGCATTGCGCCTAAACCTTGTAATCCCGCGCCTCGTTTTAGCGCTAGGAAAAAAGTCTCAGTTTGATCATTTAAATGATGTGCAGTGACCAGATATTCATCTGGCTGAATATGTTTCAAAATCGCCTGATAACGGGCTTCTCTAGCGCCAGCTTCAATGCCATCGTGCATTTCCACTTTGACTCTTTCAATAATAAGTGGAATGGCAAATTGTTTACAGAGTTGTTGGCAATGAGCCGTCCAAGCATCCGCATTCGGGCTTAATCCGTGATGGATATGGATAGCTCGCAGACTTAAGTGCGGTCGTTTTTCGCGGAGTTTTTTAACTAAAGAAAGCAGTGCAGTTGAATCCAAACCACCGCTAAAAGCAATGAGAAGCTTATTGGCGGTGGTTGGGATTTGAGCTTGGAATAATGAAAAAAGATCCATTAGGCAACTTTAACAGCTTTGTAGTTTGTGCTTGGATTTAAGATCTCAAAACGTGCAGCAATAGGTTGGAGTTCGTAAGATTTTAAATCAAAGGTAGTTTTCATTACGCCTGCCACCGCATTATTCATTTTTTCAAAAGCTTCAACATCGTTGCCACAGTTTAAGTAATGCGCCAAGAAAGTACCCGCAATTAAATCACCCACACCAACAGGTTCAAAGTTAAATTTATAAAGCGGACGGCTTAAATGCCATACACCTTCAGGTGTCGCCATAATAATTTCAAAGGTATCGGGATCATTTAATTTACCCGCTTTACCTAAGTGTTTAACCAACACTTTTTTCACACCTTTAGCCACTAATGCATTGGCGGCTTTCAGCACATCGTCAAACGTATTGATAGGGAAGTCAGAAAGCGTACGAAGTTCGGAAAGATTTGGGGTCATGATATCCGCACGTGGAATGGCTTTTTCAATTAAGCGTTCACGTACACCATCGGCGACCACGCAGACTTTTTCGGCATTTGGCATCACTGGATCGCACAAGTAAAGTGCATTTGGGTTACGTGCTTTGATTTTTTCTAAAGCATAGATAATTTGGTCAACTTGCTCAGCTGAACCTAAATAGCCAGAAAGCAACGCATCACATTCTTGCAGTTTTCCAATGGCATCTAAACCGTTAGCAATTTCACCAATTTGCTCTTGTGGAATCACCATGCCTGTCCATTTACCATATTGAGTATGGTTAGAGAATTGCACGGTATTGAGTGCCCATACATCCACGCCTAATAGCTGCATTGGAAAGGTAGCAGATTTATTACCAGCGAAACCATAAACTACGTGAGATTGGATTGCTAATACGTTTTTCATTTTAAGTTCTCCTTTTATATTATTTTAGGCATTGATGCTGTTTTTTGCATCCATGCAACATTTTTTTCAAAACACAAAAAAGAGCGGTTAAACTAACCGCTCTATTTTATTAACAATAACCGTAAGACATTAAACGTTCATAACGTCTTTCTAATAAGCCATCTTTGTCGAAGGTATCGAGTTCGTTTAGTTCTTCAAGGAGGCATTGTTTTAAATTACGTGCCATTTCATGATAATTACGATGCGCACCACCTAATGGCTCTTGAACGATATTATCAATTAAACCTAACTCTTTTAAACGAGTAGCGGTTAAGCCCATGACTTCGGCTGCGGTAGATGCTTTTTCTGCGCTCTTCCACAAGATTGAAGCACAGCCTTCTGGTGAAATAACGGAATAAGTTGAATATTGCAACATATTCACTTTGTCGCCGACACCAATGGCTAATGCACCACCAGAACCGCCTTCACCGATTACCGTACAGATAACAGGTACTTTTAATGTAGACATTTCACGTAAGTTACGAGCAATCGCTTCAGACTGACCACGTTCTTCCGCACCGATGCCCGGGTAAGCCCCTGGTGTGTCGATAAAGGTAATGATAGGTAAGTTAAAACGCTCAGCCATTTGCATTAAACGTAACGCTTTACGATAGCCTTCAGGTGCTGGCATCCCAAAGTTACGAGTTACTTTGTCTTTTACCGTACGACCT
Organism: Haemophilus sp. SZY H56; assembly: GCF_054332415.1. Lineage (NCBI taxonomy): Bacteria > Pseudomonadati > Pseudomonadota > Gammaproteobacteria > Pasteurellales > Pasteurellaceae > Haemophilus > Haemophilus sp. SZY H56. The sequence continues at coordinate 154,130 of NZ_JBTGNX010000002.1, forward strand.
TTTTGGTGACCGATAATCATTACCGCGCGACCATCTAAACGAGCAAGACCACCTACGATTGCTTTATCATCTGCAAAGGCACGATCGCCTGCCAGTTCTTGGAAATCAGTAAAAATATGTTCGATATAATCAAGCGTGTATGGACGATTTGGGTGACGTGCCATACGAGAAACCTGCCATGCATCAAGATTTGCAAAGGTTTTTTTGGTTAATTCATCGCTTTTCTTTTGTAAGCGTTTAATTTCATCGTGTAAATCAATTTTGTCATCAGATGCTGAACGTAGTGCTTCAATTTTAGCTTCAAGTTCAGCAATAGGTAATTCAAAATCTAAATATTCTTGGCTCATTTCTTATCCTAAAATATCGTCAAAAGTTGCCCGCACTTTATCAAGATTTAAGGTGCGGTGCAAATGGTTTTCACTGGTTGGAGCGGATTATAAATATTCCTTTTTTAGTAATGATAACAAAAACAAAAATGCGGAACAAATCACGACAGAAGGCCCCGCCGCTGTATCATAAAAGGCGGAAAGGAATAACCCGCCAATAACGGAAAGCATACTAATTAAAATCGCAATAAACACCATTTGCTCAGGTGTCTTAGCAAAGCGTCTTGCTGTTGCAGCGGGAATAATTAAGAGCGATGTAATAATCAGAGCTCCAACAAACTTCATACTTAATGCAATGGTAAGTGCGGTCAAAATCATTAAGATAAATCGCATTTTTTTAATGTTAATGCCTTCCACTTGTGCCAGTTCAGGTGAGACTGTGGTGGAGAGTAAGGCTTGCCAGAAGTAAAGCAGCGTGCCTAATACAATAACCACACCCGCGCCAATGTAAGGTAAGTCGTTAAAATTAATGGCGAGCAAATCCCCAAAAAGATAACTCATTAAATCTACGCGGACATTTTTAAGCAAGCCAACCGTGACTACACCAAGAGAAAGACAACTGTGTGCGATAATGCCTAAAAGGGTATCTACTGAAAATTGCGTGTTACTTTCGAGCCACACCATTAATACGGCAAGAATAATCGTCAAAATCACAATGGCAACATAAGGATTAATTTGTAAGAAAATCCCTAACGCCACACCGAGTAAGGCAGAGTGGGAAAGCGTATCGCCAAAATAAGCCATTTTACGCCACACCACAAAGGCACCCAATGGGGCAGTAATTAAGGAAAGCAGTAAGCCGGTAAGCAAGGCTGGAAACAAAATCTCAAACATGATTTTTCCTTATTGTTGGCATTCTGATGGATTGGCACTGCAACTACAAACATCACCGTGCATATTATGGTGGTGATTATGATGGTGCGTATAAAAGCCCACATTTTGTGAGATTTGATTGCCCCAAAGACGCATAAATGTGGGATTATTCGATAAGCTTTCGGGTGTGCCGGCACAGCAAATATGTTGATTGATGCACAACACTTCTTTACTGTCCGCCATCACGATATGCAAATCATGGGAAACCATTAAGACCGCACAATTTAAAGCTTGTTGAGTACGATGAATTAGCTGATAAAGTTCAGCTTGACCATTAATATCCACCCCTTGAGTCGGTTCATCTAACACCAGTAAATTGGGTTTATTCAAAATTGCACGAGCCAATAGCACACGTTGCATCTCGCCACCAGAGAGTTTTTGCATATTATTTTTTCTCAAATGAGTAATAGAGAGTTGCTCAAGTGCGGTTGATATTTCTTGCGTTTTAACACCTTTTTTGAGCGCCAGAAAACGCTCAACCGTCATCGGTAAGCTGTGATCGAGGTGAATTTTTTGTGGGACATAGCCAATTCTGACATTCGCGCTATAAATCACTTCACCGGATGTTGGCGCTTGTAATTTTAATAAGGTTTTTAAAAGGGTTGATTTTCCCCCACCATTAGGACCGACAATGGTAATAATTGAATGAGGATAAATGTTAAGATTAATATCCCGCAGTGCGGTCTTTTGCTCAAAGACTACATTGATATTTTTTAGCGTAATTAATGGTACTGATTGGGTTGGTTGAATGGCGTTAATTTGCATAATTCTCCCCTTAAAAATAGCCCAATAACATAGCTCATTTCCTTATTTTTCTCAAGAAATTCTATCAGTGTCTAAATATTAGGCATAAGATTTTATATTCTTGGGGTAAAATGAATTTTTTCTAGATTTTGTAGTCTGAATCACGAAAATCTTTTATTTTATATCTAAGGGTAGCAAAAGTGCAGCACGTTAAATTAGCCAGAGAACGACGGAAAAGAAAGTCTCGCATAAAAGCAGCGATTTTTTTTACTGCACTTTTACTTATTTTTACAGGTACTTTTCTCGCCTTTAAAGATACCGCTGATTATGATCCTTCTTTGCAAAGTAATCTTGAGCCAGAGATGGTAGATAACGTTCAATATCAATCTCTGACACCTGAAAAAACGGAATCGGGCAATCCTCAATCTCAAGAAGGCGAACATCCTGAAGCAAAACAACATGCTAATACGGAAGATGCAACCTCTTATGATGATGAACTCCAAGCAAAAGATGATGAAGTTGATGAAATTAAGCCTCAGTTTGATGAGCTAAATGAGCTACCAAAAGATGCACAAGATGCATTGACCGGTATTTTAGATGTGGCTGATCAGGCACTACGTATTACCGATCAATTTAGTCATACCGTGGTACGAGGTGATTCATTAAAAGATGTGTTAGAACTTTCAGGTCTAGAAGATAATACTGCGAATAATTTGATTTCAACCTATCCTGAATTAAAAAACTTACGCGCAGGTCAGCAGTTCTATTGGATTTTAGATAAAGAAGATCAACTGGAGTATTTAAACTGGTTGGTATCTGAAAAAGAAGAGCGAATTTATGAGCGCACTGAAGACGGCAAGTTTAAACGCCAAATCTTAGAGAAGAAGAGTATTTGGAAGAAAGAGGTATTAAAAGGCACGATTAACGGATCTTTTGCATCAAGTTTGCGTGATTTAGGTTTGGATGGTCGTCAAATCAGTCAGTTAAGTTCCGCATTACAATGGCAGGTAAGCCTTCAAAAACTCAGTAAAGGCACCAAATTTGCGATTTTAGTGTCACGTGAATATTTAGGTGATAAATTAACGGGACAAGGTAATGTAGAAGCTATCCATATTATAACAGGTGGTAAAAGTTATTATGGAATTCAAGCGGCAAATGGTCGCTATTATAATAGACAAGGTGAGACCCTTGGCAAGGGCTTTGCGCGTTATCCACTACAACGTCAAGCGCGTGTTTCTTCGCCATTTAATCCAAATCGTCGTCATCCAGTCACAGGACGTATTCGCCCACATAAAGGCGTCGACTTTGCTGTTGCTCCAGGTACGCCCGTTATTGCGCCAGCAGAAGGCGTAGTTGAAAAGGTGGCTTATCAAGCAGGTGGTGCAGGACGTTATGTGGTGATACGTCATGGTCGCGAATATCAAACGGTGTATATGCATTTAAGTCGTGCTTTAGTTCGTGCAGGGCAAACTGTGAAGAAGGGAGAGCGTATTGCTTTAACAGGAAATACAGGAATCTCAACGGGACCTCATTTACATTATGAGTTTCATATTAATGGTCGTGTTGTAAATCCATTGACAGTTAAATTACCTGGTACAAGTAGTGCAATGGCAACAGCAGAGCGTAAACAGTTCTTAGTGCAAGCGAAAGAAGCGGAAAAGATGTTAAAACTGTAGCGAATAAAGTGCGGTCAAATTTGGACCGCATTTTTTATGTGCTTAAAAAATTAATCAAAAACTGACCGCACTTCATCTTTCCTCTTTTTCATCAATATGCTATCCTTCTTTGCGTTTTAGAATTATTCTCATTTGTTATGATTAAGCGACGTTATCTCATTTTTCTTTTGATCGCGCTTTCCTTTGTCTCACTTTTTCTCGGGGTGAGCACTGTTAATCTGAAAGGGTTACTGAATTTTGAAGGTAATCAATGGCAGATCTTTTTAATTAGTCGCGTGCCTCGCTTAATCAGTATCTTGATTGCTGGCGCATCCTTGAGTATTTGTGGCTTGGTGATGCAGCAACTCAGTCGAAACCGATTTATTTCTCCCACCACGGCGGGCACAATGGACAGCGCACGATTAGGCATTTTAATGGCGATGCTGTTTTTCCCAACTGCTTCTATGTTGTTAAAAACCACTATTGCGGTCATCGTGTCTTTTCTTGGGACATTGTTATTCATGACGATTCTGTCCCGTTTGAAATTCAAGGACACGATTTTTGTGCCTTTAGTGGGGATTATGTTCGGCAATATCATCAGTTCAATTACCGCCTTTATTGCTTATAAAGAAGATTTATTACAAAACTTATCCGGGTGGCTACAAGGAGACTTTTCTCTTGTGATGTCAGGCCGCTATGAATTGTTGTATTTCAGTATTCCTACCCTCATCGTAGCTTATTTATTTGCACATCGTTTTTCTATTGTCGGGATGGGGAAAGATTTTGCGGTTAATCTGGGTCTAAATTACAACCAAGTACTTTATCTCGGCCTGCTCATTGTGGCGGTCGTATCTTCGATTATTATTGTGTCTGTTGGCGTGATTCCTTTCTTGGGGTTAATTATCCCGAATATCGTCACACTTTATTTGGGTGATAACTTGAAGAAAGTGTTATCTCATACCGCCTTGTTGGGTGCCGTATTTGTTTTATTCTGCGATATTTTAGGGCGAAGTGTGATTTATCCTTATGAGATTTCCATTAATGCCGTAGTTGGCGTATTTGGCAGTGGTATCTTCTTATTTTTATTATTAAAGCGGTATAGAAATGGCTAAGAAATCTTCTTCTCAACTGATTGTATTGTCGTTGTTAGCCATTGTTTCTCTTGCACTCTATTTAGGCTACAACTTACCAAACCGTTGGCAATATGCCTTGGAAAATCGTGCCTTATCCTTAATTGCGATTGTGATTACAGGTGCGGCAATTGCACTCGCTACGATGATTTTCCAAACGATTGTGAATAACCGAATTCTCACGCCGAGTATTTTGGGTTTAGATTCGCTGTATTTACTGATTCAAACGACGATCATTTTTCTTTTCGGTTCAAGTACATTGCTTTCAATGAATTCGATTGCATTGTTTGTCTTATGTACGGGATTAATGATGGCGTTTTCATTAGTGCTTTATCACTTCCTGTTTAAGAAAGAGAGCCAAAATATTTTCTTCTTGTTGCTTGTCGGGATTATTTTCGGCACCTTCTTTGGTAGCTTAACGACCTTTATGGAAGTGTTGATTGACCCAAATGAATTCCAGATCGCTCAAGATATTGGCTTTGCAAGTTTCAACCGAATCAATACTCAAATCTTGTGGGTCGCATTAGCCATTTTAGTAGCGACCATTGTTTTCAGTTTTAAATATTGGCATTGCTTTGATGTGTTGGCGTTAGGGCGAGAAAATGCCATTAACTTAGGTATCGATTACCAAAAGACCTTAAAAGTCCTATTAATTCTCGTGGCAATTTTAACATCAGTATCGACCGCACTTGTTGGCCCACTTACTTTCCTTGGGTTATTGGTAATGAATGTAACTTTTGAATTTATTCGTGATTATCGCCATAAGGTGCTTATTCCTGCTGCGATGTTAATTTCCATTATTACCTTGGTTTTTGGGCAATTATTGGTTACTCATATTTTTACCTTCCGCACGACATTAAGCATCATCGTTAATTTTGTCGGCGGTGTGTACTTTATTTATTTGTTATTAAGAGCAAACAAAAAATGGCAATAGAAATTCGCAATATTACGAAAAGTTACGGAAGCAAAAAGGTGGTGGACAACGTGTCTGTCACCATCCCAACGGGGAAAATTACGTCTTTTATCGGACCGAATGGCGCGGGGAAGAGTACAGTGCTGTCTATTATGAGCCGTTTGTTGAATGCTGATAGTGGCGAGATTTATCTCAACGGTGAATTGCTCAATCGTAAGAAAAGTAGCGATATTGCGAAACAGCTTGCGATTTTAAAGCAGACTAACAACATTAATTTGCGTCTAAGCATTGAAGATTTGGTCGCTTTTGGGCGTTTTCCTTATTCCAAAGGAAATTTAACTCAAACTGACCACACTTTTATTGATAATGCCATTGCTTATATGGATTTAGATGATATTCGTCATCAATATATCGATAACTTAAGTGGTGGGCAGCGACAACGCGCTTATATTGCGATGACGCTTGCACAAGATACCGATTATATTTTGTTGGATGAACCATTAAATAATCTGGATATGAAACATTCTGTGCAGATCATGCAAGTTTTGCGTAAATTAGCGACAGAACTCAACAAAACCGTGGTGATTGTGATTCATGATATTAATTTCGCCTCTTGTTATTCTGACTATATTGTTGCCATGAAAAATGGAAAATTAGTCCAACAAGGTGAAGTTAACCACATTATGCAATCAACCGTATTACAAGATATTTATGATATGACGATCCCTATTCAGAATATCGATAATAACAAAATTGCTGTTTACTTTAGATAAATAAGGAAATCTTTATGAAAAAAACATTATCAACTTTAGCACTTTCACTCTTCGCACTTTCTGGTGTTGTACAAGCTGCGGATATTACGGTGGAAAATTCTGTTAGAAAACAAGTTGTGCCACAAAACCCACAACGAGTGGTAGTTCTCGATTTTGGTGCAGCTGATACGCTTCGTGCATTAGGTGTGCAAGATAAAATAGTGGGCTTCCCACAAAGCGGAAAAATTCCAAACTATCTTTCAGAATTTGCAGACAAAAAATATAAAAATGTTGGTGATTTGAAAGAACAATCATTGGAGCAAATTAACGAACTTAATCCAGATTTGATCATTGCGTCTAAACGTCAAGAAAAAATGATCGACAAGTTTAAGGAAATAGCCCCCGTGTTGAATGTGGATTATGACTACAACAATTACTACCCGAGTTTTCAACAAAATGTGACCGCACTTGGTCAGATCTTTGACAAAGAAAATGTAGCAAAAGAGAAATTATCCGAGTTAGACAGTAAAGTTGCGCAAGTTGCAAAAGACGCACAAAGCAAAACGGCACTATTAGTGTTGGTTAATGAAAGTAAAATCAGTGCTTTTGGTGATGGTTCTCGCTATGGTATGGTGTATCAAAAATTTGGTTTTAAACCGATTGATGACAGCATCAAATCGTCTACGCATGGACAAAGCGTTGGTTTTGAATATATCTTAGAAAAAAATCCAGACTTTTTACTCGTAGTGGATCGTACAGCGGCCATTACAGAAAAAGCCAACAATGCGCAAAAAGTATTGGATAACGATATCATCAAACAAACCAAAGCATATAAAGATGGACACATTGTGTACCTTGATGCAGCCAATTGGTATCTTGCATTTGGTGGTTTAGAAAGTATGGAAATCATTGCACAAGAACTTGATCGTGCAGTGAAAAAATAATACGAAAAATCATTTAAAAGGGCAGTCAATGATTGCCCTTTTTATATGTAAATTAATCTTTACACATATCAATAAACTTCCTATCATATCGGCATCATTCAATAAAACAGAGCTTATTTTATGCTGACATTTAATCCACAAGATCCGTTCTCTTGCTTTGTCACTCAAAGCCTTTCCATGAAAAGTGCGGTCGAAAATGCACAACGTTTTGCGATGTTTGATGTGCCGCTTTTAATTCAAGGTGAAACGGGCACGGGTAAAGATTTATTAGCCAAAGCTTGCCATTTTGCGAGCTTGCGTCGTGAGAAAAAATTCATTGCAGTAAACTGTGCAGGCCTGCCGGATGAAGATGCGGAAAGCGAAATGTTTGGGCGGAAAGTGAGTGACAGTGAAACCATCGGTTTTTTTGAATATGCTCACGAAGGTACGGTGTTGTTAGATGGCATTGCCGAGCTTTCATTAAGTTTACAGGCAAAATTATTGCGTTTTTTAACTGATGGTTCTTTCCGTCGAGTGGGTGAAGAAGAAGAACATCATGCAAATGTTCGGGTGATTTGTACTTCACAAGAACCGATGGAAAAGCTGTTAGAACAAGGGAAATTGCGCAGTGATTTATTCCATCGCTTAAATGTCTTAGCACTAAATGTACCGCCATTGCGTGAGCGAGTTGAAGATATTCAGTCTTTAACGGACGGTTTTTTGCAAGAAATTAGCACGCAGCTTAAGATTTCAATGCCGCAATATGATGCTGATTTTTTGAATTATTTGAAAGGGCAGCCTTGGCAAGGCAATGTACGAGAGCTTTACAATGTCTTGTATCGCGCCTGTTCCTTAGCGAAAAATAACCAGCTTGATATTGAAAGTTTAAATTTAAAACCCGTACAAAGTGCGGTCATTTCTGTGGATGATTTTGGTGAGCAAACCCTGGATGAGATCATGGGACAATATGAGGCGAGTGTATTGCGTACTTTTTATGCTCAGTATCCAAGTACACGAAAATTAGCACAACGATTAGGCGTATCACATACGGCGATCGCCAATAAATTAAAACAATACGGTATTAGTAAATAATTTCTGACAGTTTAGGGAATTGTTTACAAAGTTTGAGCCATTCGACTTTATCAATTTGTACATTGAGGATAAATTCACCTTCATCCGAAATTTGTTCGTGACGAATGCTATCTAATTGATAGAGCGCATGGCGAATTTTGCCCTCTTGCGGGAGCAGCGTGAGAGTGAAAGAAAGTATCTCATTTTTCAACCGCACTTTAATGGCTTCAAGTAGCAGATCTAATCCTTCACCTGAATGTGCTGAAAGGTAAACGGCAACGGGCTTATTCTCGTCATCATATTCAATATGGGGCGCTACATTTTCCAATAAATCGATTTTGTTATACACCAACAATACCGGTACTTTGTTAGCCTTAATTTCTTCCAATACTAAATTCACCGCTTCAATATTTTCGATCTTTCGAGCGTCTGCCGCATCAATGACGTGCAATAACAAACTGGCTTCTACCGTTTCTTGCAAGGTAGATTTAAAAGCGGACACTAAATCATGAGGGAGCTGGCGAACAAAACCAACGGTATCGGCGAGAATTGAAGTACCAACATCTTGAATTTGTAAACGTCTTAATGTGGGATCGAGGGTAGCAAAAAGCTGATCCGCGGCATAGACATTGGCTTGTGTGATGAAATTGAATAGTGTCGATTTGCCCGCATTGGTATAACCGACCAAAGAAATGGTAGGGATATCCGCTTTTTGTCGAGTTTGATTACGTTGTTTTTCGACTTTCGCCAAACGATTTTGCAACTGCGCAATACGCACCTTGATTAAACGGCGATCCGTTTCTAATTGCGTTTCGCCTGGACCACGTAACCCAACCGCACCTTTTTGCTGATCTAAGCCTGTTTTTCGACGAACTAATCGAGTCGATAAATGCTTGAGTTGGGCTAATTCAACTTGCAATTTTCCTTCGTGCGATCGGGCTCGTTGGGCAAAGATATCTAAAATCACCCCAGTGCGATCCACAACACGGCATTGGCAGATGCTTTCTAAATTACGGGTTTGTGCAGGGGTTAATTGATGATTCACCAAAACAACATCGGCATCTAAGGCTTTTACTGCATCCGCAATTTCTTGTGCTTTTCCTTCACCGATAAAATATTTTGCTTGTGGTGTAGTACGGCTCGTGGTGATGATTTGTAAAATCTCAACATTGGCAGATTCTGCTAAAAGCTGGAATTCTTGCAGATCTTCAATGTTTTTATTTTGAGAAAAGAAAACATGCACGACGACAGCTTTATCTTTTGCCGATTGGTTATTGTCGCCTGTTTTAGATGACGAAAGTGCGGTTGAAATTTCTGGTGAATTTTCAACCGCACTTAAATTGATGAAATCATTCATTGAACAGAACTATTCTGCTTGTGTTTCTACTTCCGCTGCAGCATCAGAAGCTTGTGCTGCATGATGACCGTTATTATTGTGGTGAGAAACAGAACGTGCTGGAACCACAGTTGAAATAGCGTGTTTATACACCATTTGATTAACAGTGTTTTTTAATAAAATCACGAATTGGTCGAATGATTCGATTTGACCCTGTAATTTAATCCCATTAACGAGATAAATCGAAACAGGAATACGTTCACGGCGTAACGCATTCAAATAAGGATCTTGTAATGATTGTCCTTTTGCCATTTTTTGCTATCCTTTGTTGTTATATGTTAATTAATGATAGAAACGAGTTGTCTCCGTTATCAAATATAGCAATAAACATTTTTCTTGTCTATGGGTTTATCTCTTTGCTTTCACGCAGTTTTTTCAGAATTGTTTTCATTTTTTCATCTAGTTGTGCGTTGAAACGTAATGTTTCGCCCGTTTTAGGGTGTTCAAATCGAATAGAAAATGCATGTAAAAACAAACGATTGAGTCCGAGATCTTGCATATATTTATCGAATTCTTTATCACCGTATTTATCATCCAGCGCGATTGGGTGACCTGCATATTGAGTATGAACTCGGATCTGATGGGTCCTTCCCGTTACAGGCGACGCTTTTACTAAGGTCGCATTCTGGTAGCGTTCTTCAATAGCAAATCGCGTTTCAGAAGGTTTGCCTTGTTCACTGACTTTAACGATGCGTTCGCCACTGGCTAATTCATTTTTTAATAAAGGTGCTTGCACGACTTTCACATGAGATTGCCATTGTCCACGCACGAGTGCGAGATAGTCTTTTTGTACCGTTTTAACACGAAGTTGTTCGTGTAAGTTGCGTAAGGCAGAGCGTTTCTTTGCCACCAATAAAATGCCTGATGTATCTCTGTCTAAGCGATGAACCAATTCTAAAAAACGGGCTTCAGGACGTAATGCACGCAAGGCTTCTATCACACCAAAATTCAAGCCACTTCCGCCATGAACCGCAATGCCAGAAGGTTTGTTCAATACTAATAAACAATCATCTTCAAAAATAATATGGCTTTCAAGGGAGGCGACTTTATTCAAGTTTTTAGAAATCGGCGCGGTATTTTTTTCAGAAACACGAACTGGTGGCACACGCACCACATCACCATTTTGCAATTTATATTCAGGTTTGATTCGTCCTTTGTTCACACGAACTTCGCCTTTACGCAGAATGCGATAAATCAAACTTTTTGGCACACCTTTTAATTTTGCCAATAAATAATTATCAATGCGTTGTCCTGCTTCATCCTCAGAAACGGTGAGCATTTTGACGGATTGATTGATGATTTTTTCTTGTTTTTCAGTCATTGAATCTGTCCTTTAAAAATTGGGCTGAATCATATCACAATATCCCTGGTGATAATAGCAAGAATGCCTTGCTAATTTAGCCCCGAATGTGGATAATAGAGCGTCTTTCTATGCCTAAAATTTGGCATTTAGAAAGCGATTTTGTATGTTGGTCAATACTCAATGCAGCGAATGGCATAAGACATTGATAATCAACATATTTTTCTTGAAGATTAACGCTTCCTTGCAATGCGTAATTAACACACCGCATTGTTTTACGAAAATTGTCTTAGATAACAATTGAGTATGCTATCAATGCACCCAGCAACACACAGTCGTGAGATTGACTGTTCGCGAGAAACACGAGGTCGATGGCTAAGGTCAGTCAATCTGTAAAGTGCGGTTAATTTTCAAGGTATTTTAGATAATTCAAACGAGAAATTGACAATGAAAAGAATGTTAATCAATGCGACTCAAAAAGAAGAGTTGCGCGTTGCGTTGGTCGATGGCCAGCGTTTATTCGACTTGGATATTGAAAGTCCGGGTCATGAACAGAAAAAAGCCAATATTTACAAAGGGAAAATCACTCGCGTAGAGCCGAGTTTAGAAGCTGCCTTTGTGGATTATGGTGCAGAGCGCCATGGCTTCCTTCCTTTAAAAGAAATTGCCCGCGAATATTTCCCTGCTGATTATGTATTCCAAGGTCGTCCAAATATCCGTGATATTTTGACTGAAGGTCAAGAAGTGATCGTTCAGGTGAACAAGGAAGAGCGTGGCAATAAAGGCGCAGCCTTAACCACTTTTGTTTCCCTTGCCGGTAGTTATTTGGTGATTATGCCAAACAATCCGCGTGCAGGTGGCATCTCTCGCCGTATTGAAGGCGATGAACGTATCGAATTAAAAGAAGCATTGAGTTCTTTAGATGTACCAGAAGGCGTAGGTCTTATCGTGCGTACAGCGGGTGTAGGTAAATCACCAGAAGAATTACAATGGGACTTAAAAGTACTGTTGCATCATTGGGAAGCGATTAAACAAGCTTCACAAAGTCGTCCGGCGCCATTCTTAATCCACCAAGAAAGTGATGTGATTGTTCGTGCGATCCGTGATTACTTGCGTCGTGATATCGGTGAGATCTTAATTGATTGCCCGAAAGTATTTGAAAAAGCGAAAGCACACATCAAACTTGTGCGTCCAGATTTCATCAATCGTGTGAAACTGTATCAAGGCGAAGTGCCGCTATTTAGCCACTATCAAATTGAATCTCAAATTGAATCCGCCTTCCAACGTGAAGTACGTTTACCTTCTGGTGGTTCGATTGTGATCGATGTGACAGAAGCGTTAACAGCGATTGATATCAACTCGGCGCGTTCAACTCGTGGTGGTGATATTGAAGAAACAGCATTAAATACCAACCTTGAAGCGGCGGATGAAATTGCTCGTCAATTACGTTTACGTGACTTAGGTGGCTTAGTGGTTATCGACTTCATCGATATGACACCTGTTCGTCACCAACGTGAAGTAGAAAACCGTATCCGTGATGCCGTGCGTCAAGACCGTGCTAGAATTCAAATTAGCCGTATTTCTCGCTTCGGTTTGTTGGAAATGTCACGTCAGCGTTTAAGCCCATCATTAGGTGAGTCTTCTCACCATGTTTGCCCACGCTGTCAAGGTACGGGTAAAGTGCGTGATAACGAAAGTTTATCACTTTCTATCTTACGTTTAATCGAAGAAGAAGCGTTAAAAGAAAACACCAAACAAGTACACACTATCGTGCCTGTACAAATTGCATCTTACTTACTTAACGAAAAACGTAAAGCTGTTCATAGCATCGAAAAACGTCATGATGTTGATATTATCGTCGTGCCAAATGAAGCGATGGAAACGCCACATTTCAGCGTATTCCGTGTACGTGAAGGCGAAGAGCTAAATGAATTAAGCTATAACTTAACCAAATTCCATGATGCACAAGACGATACATTTGTACCAGAAGAGTCTCTTGTTTCTCGCAACATTGAAACTGCAGCCGTGACCTCTGAGCAAGTGGTGGAAAGTGCAGCAGTATCTTTATCGATTCCAACAGCTGCACCAGCACCAGTTGAGCGTAAATCGGAAGAACCATCATTGTTTGCGAAAATTGTTGCCGCAATTAAAGGTTTATTTGCTTCTGAACCAAAAGAAGAAGAGAAAAATCAAAATAACCGCAACAATCGTAACAACAACCGTAATAATCGCCGCAATCAAGATCGTCGTAATAATCGCCGTTCTCGCAATAACGAAAACAACGATAATGCGAAAAATACAGATGAAGAAAATGCGCGTCCAACTCGCGAGCGTGTAAATAATCGTCGCAATCGTCGTAATGCGAATGAAGAAGTGACATCTGAAAGTGCGGTTAATTTAGCGAATGTTTCTGATGATAATCGTCAAGAAGAAAAAGCAGAGAAACCGGTAGCAGAGCGTCGTCAACGTCGTGATTTACGTAAACGTGTTCGTATTGAGGATAATACAAATAACATCAATGAGAATGTTATTGAGGCCGTTGAAGTTCCTGTGATTAAAAATGAAGTGGTTGAAAATAACACTGTTGATAATACAGAAAATAAACCTCGTCAAGAACGTCAGCGACGTACTCCACGTCATTTGCGTACATCGAATAATCAACGTCGTCGTCGTAATGAAGTGAAGTCACCAATGCCATTATTTGCGGCAGTTGCTTCACCTGAATTAGCAAGCGGTAAAGTTTGTGTCGATTATTCTGTTGTAAATGCAGCGAAAGAAAGCAATTTCTTATCTGTGGATGAATTGCTTGAGCAAGAAAAAACGAAAAAAGGTGTGATCACGCCTGCAACGGGTATTGTCGTGGAAGAAAAACCGGTAAAAACTCAACCGGCTTTAGATTTCATTACTCAACCGGCAAATGAAGCAGTGCAACAGAAAGTGCAAGAATCATTAGAACGCTTGCATCATAAATCAGAGCCGGTTGCTCAAGTCGAAACAGCTGAAGTTGAACCGCAAGAAAAAGCAGAATTCGTTCGCTCTTATGTGTTTACAGGTCGTGCAGGTACCATTTCAGCAGTACAGCACACTAAAGCAGCGATGACATTAGCGAAAGCACCAGATGAAGAGTCCAAACCATTCCCAATTGTAAAATGGACGGAGTCTCGTTATTACTTTAACGGTAAAGGCGCCGCAGGCCATCATAGTGCAATTAGCCATATTTATTCTGAAGCGACACAAGCGAAAGCAGAGTAATATCTCAATAATAAAGACGGAGCCAGTAGGTTCCGTTTTTTATTTTGTGTATTTTTAAAGCATTATGATTTAAAAGTAGTCAGTCAGATAATTTTTTTATTTTCTTGCTTGACGGGGTGAGGGAAAAAACGTATTATTCACCTCGCTTAAATCACGGAGGAATGGTCGAGTGGTTGAAGGCACCGGTCTTGAAAACCGGCGAGGGTTTACGCCCTCCGTGAGTTCGAATCTCACTTCCTCCGCCATCAAATTCAAAAAATCCCTAAATTGAAAGATTTAGGGATTTTTGCTTTTCAGTCTATTTTAAAAAGATCTTATTTTTTGACAGCACTGTCTCGAGCCTCTTTAAAAGCAAGGTATTCTTCTAAGGTCTCAATCGCTTCTAAACATTTTTGTCGGCGTGTTAAATAAATCGCAGCTGTTTGCTTATATATATCTCGTTGAATATCTGTTTGAGCCGTATTAGCTTGTGCTTTGGCTTCTCCGTATTTTTCTGTGAGTTGCTGCAAGGCTTCATAATACTTTTCTAGACGCTCTCTAGGAGGGAGACGATGAATGCTATGTTGTGATTTATTACTTGTAACTGGTTGTTCCGTTTTTTTCGGTTGAATAGCCTTTTTATGCTTGCGATTCATCGCTTCGTTCAAGGCGGTACATTGCCCTAAAAGATGTTCTGCCATAAATACAATTTGCTCTTCATTTTGATGCGGAATTTTACATAGCTTAGTTAAGCTTTGTTGGATTTCTTTGAGATAAAAACCAACGGTTTCAAAATCTTCGGTAAATAAAGTGCGGTTAAATTTCGCATTGATTTTTTTATCGGAGTTAGGTTGATAGGCTTGAGTCAGTTGAAGTACTTTTTGCTCGAGCGTATTGAGTAATGATTGAATAGACATAAAAAAATCCCCGCATAATATATGCAGGGATTATAACGATTAAAGGGTCATGGCTGCAATCCAACCGAATGTTAATAATGGGATATTGTAGTGCATAAAAGTTGGTACAACCGAATCCCAAATGTGGTCGTGTTTACCATCCATATTTAAACCGGATGTTGGCCCAAGTGTGGAGTCAGAAGCCGGTGAACCCGCATCCCCTAATGCCGCCGCTACACCTACGATAGCCACTGTCGCAAGTGGTGAGAAACCAAAAGAGAGACAAAGAGGTACATAAATTGAGGTGATAATTGGTACAGTTGAGAAGGAAGAACCAATACCCATAGTAATCAATAACCCAACGAGTAACATTAAGAATGCGGCAACACCTTTACTTTGAATCACGCCAGTAGAAAGCGCATCTACTAAATCTTGTACACCACTTGTGGTATTAATGACATTAGCAAAACCAGAAGCTGTAATCATAACAAAGCCGATCATCGCCATTAAACGTAAGCCTTGTTGGAAAATGTCATTACTTTCTTTGAGTTTGAAGATACCGAATACACCGAAAATGACTAAACCGACTAAACCACCAATAATTGTTGAGCTTGTGAAAAGCTGTGTAGCAAAAGTAGCGACAATAGCAACCGCACTTGCAGTAATTTGAATAGGTGTAATGTTCGCAATGTGTTGTTCAATTTCGGTTGTCGTTGGCTCAGTAGTTGTTACTACATATTCACGTGGTTTACGATAGGTAATAAATACAGCAGTGAGTAAACCAAGAATCATGCCTGAAACAGGGATAAGCATAGCAAGGGAAACTTCACCTACGCTGGTTTGTAATCCGAGTGGTGCACCAGCAAGATTGATATTTTTGACTAACACGCTCTCAATGAAAATTTTTCCAAAACCGACAGGCAAGATCATATAAGTTGCGGTTAAACCAAAGGTAATAATACAAGCCACTGCACGACGATCGATTTTTAAACGGTTAAAAATAGAAAGTAAAGGCGGCACTACAATCGGGATAAACGCAATGTGTACTGGGAGTAAGTTTTGGGATGAAATGGCGAATAAAAGCAAAATGCCAAGCAGCATATATTTAAACCAGGCTAAATTTTTACTGGTTGGTGTTTTGTTCATTCGGGTAATCATTTTGTAGGCAAGCAAATCAGTAATACCAGATTTTGAAATCGCAATGGCAAATGCACCGAGCATCGCATAGTTCATCGCCACTTCAGCACCACCACCTAAGCCGCCTGTAAAGGCTTCAATGGTTTTGCTTAAACCTAAGTTACCGCATAAGCCTGCAGTCAGGGCGGAAATCACCAGTGCGATAACCACATTCACGCGCAATAGGCTTAACGCCAGTAGCACGACAATTGAAATAACAACGGGATTCGATAGCATATTGTTGTTCCTTATTGATTAATTAAAAGAAAAAGGTTGCATAAAAGAAAATTGATTTAAGATTAAATGTCGCATAGTAATAAACTCCTGTAATTAATAATAAAACAAAACCCCTCGAAAGTTGCCTTCCGAGGGGTAAGATTTTTTTGATCTTTATCTTGTCAGCTCGGAAGAAATCTTCCAAGCACGCCAACAGCCTGAAAGATTATTCAGTTGAATGGCGATGATGGTGACGAAGGATAAAGTTCATTTGAAACTCTCTTATTTAGATAACTAAATTGAATTACTTTTTAAAATACGGTAAACCAGAAATGATTGCAAGTTTTTTTCTAAAAAACTTTAAAAATTAAAGTGCGGTCTGATTTTCAGCTGTTTTTTCCGTTTCATTTGTTTGAGCAATATGCGGGAAACCGCCAAGCTCTTTTAAGTGATTCACCATATAGCAAAATAATTCCGCAGTACGTTCAGTATCATATAGCGCTGAATGGGCTTGTTTGCCATCAAAAGGAATTTTTGCCGCTTGGCACGCTTTGACGAGTACTGTTTGCCCAAACATAAAACCAGCAAGCGTTGCCGTATCAAACATCCCAAAAGGGTGGAACGGATTGCGTTTTACACCCGTACGTTCAGCCGCCGCCATCACGAAACTTTGGTCAAAAGTGGCATTGTGCGCTACGATGATAGAGCGCTGACATTCTGCATCTTTTTGTCCACGACGCACCATTTGGAATAACCCCGTGATGGCGTCTAATTCAGATACGGCTCCACGCAATGGATTGTGAATATCAATTCCATTAAATTTGAGTGATTCGGGATTAATATTCGCCCCTTCAAATGGTTCAATATGAAAATGGCATTTTTGATCAGGTTGCAAATTGCCATTTTCATCCATTTTTAAGGTGATTGCCGCAAGTTCTAAAAGTGCATCTTTTTTTGCATCAAATCCTGCTGTTTCTACATCAATAATAACGGGGAAGTAACCGCGAAAACGATTTTTTAATTGGTGGTGATAAGGTATTTCTTGAGAATTGGACATATTTTATCCTTTAAAATAAATAACGCAGGTAACCCTGCGTTATAAAAGAGCGAAAAAATCAACCGCACTTTTAATTAATTACCTAGACCTGATTTTGAACTTTTATCTTCGATAAATTCAATTTTATAACCATCAGGATCTTCAACAAAGGCAATAACGGTTGTACCACCCTTAACTGGGCCTGGTTCGCGAGTCACTTTACCACCACTTGCACGAACTGCTTCACAAATAGCATAAATATCATCAACGCCTATAGCAACATGTCCATATGCTGTACCTTGTTCATATTTATCTACGCCCCAGTTGTATGTTAATTCAATTTCTGCTGCACTTTCGCCATCTTCGTAACCTAAAAATGCAAGCGTATATTTATACTCAGGATTTTCACTGGTACGCAGTAAACGCATACCTAAAACGTCTTGATAAAATTTAATAGAGCGGTCTAAATCACCTACTCGAAGCATCGTGTGTAAAATTTGCATTTTGTTTTCCTCTTTTCTATTTGGGTGTTGGGCGATTATAGCATAGAAATTGGTTGCTTCTATTGCAAGATATAACTTGCTTTCTAGGATTTGGTTTATTTCACCGCAATCATTGAACCAAAATTAAAGCATTGGAACCACAATTCTACATGTGAAAATCCGATATTTTTTAACCGCTCTTTGTGGATATTAATCGAGTCAGTACGCATGACATTTTCAAGTGCGGTGCGTTTTTGGCTCACTTCAAGCTCACTGTAACCGTTAGCACGTTTGAATTGGTGGTGTAGGTCAATTAGTAGCTCATTCACTTTTTCATCTTCAAAACGGAATTTTTCAGAGAGCACCAACACGCCGTTTGAATTTAAACCTTGGTAGATTTTGGTGAGCAAGGCTACACGATCTTCTGGTGGTAAAAATTGCAACGTGAAGTTGAGCACCACCATTGAGGCGTTCTTAATTTCAATTTGACGAATATCATCACAAAGAATTTCTACGGGCATATCACTATGATAAGCCGCAACGTGCTGACGGCAGCGTTCCACCATTGGCGAAGAATTATCGACACCGATAATTTTCACATTAGGTTGTTTAATATTACGTCGCATAGAAAGAGCTGCCGCACCGCGTGAACAGCCTAAATCATAGACTTGGCTGTCAGCAGTCACAAAACGCTCAGCCAACATACCAATCGCCGTGATAATGTTGGAGTAGCCCGGAATCGAGCGTTGAATCATATCGGGGAAAACTTCCGCCACGCTTTCATCAAAAGTAAAATCGCCCAGTTTTTCGATCGGGGCTGCAAAAATTGTATCTTTCATCATGATTGAATTCTGTTGTTGTATTGAGAGGGCATTTATTTAGATAAAATGCAAAAAACTGCGGTCATTTTAGTGAAAGTTTTTAAAGGATCAAATAAATTTCGCTTTTCAATTTAAAAGGCATGTCTTTTTCCGTATAATCAACGCGTTAATTATCCATTTTTAGAAAAATGAAAGGAATATAGAAATGATGCGTACACATTATTGCGGTGCATTAAACCGCAACCATATTGGGCAAGAAGTAACATTAAGCGGTTGGGTTCACCGTCGTCGCGATTTAGGTGGTTTAATTTTTATTGATACGCGTGATCGTGATGGTGTCGTACAAGTTTGTTTTGACCCGAAATATCAAGAAGCCTTAACCGCAGCTTCAGGCTTACGTAATGAATTTTGTATTCAAATTAAAGGTGAAGTGATCGCGCGTCCAGACAATCAAATTAATAAAAATATGGCGACAGGCGAAGTGGAAGTGTTAGCGAAAGAATTACGCATCTACAACGCTTCTGACGTTTTACCATTAGACTTCAACCAAAATAACACCGAAGAACAACGTTTAAAATATCGTTATTTAGATTTACGTCGTCCAGAAATGGCACAACGTTTGAAAACCCGTGCAAAAATCACCAGTTTTGTGCGTCGTTTTATGGATGACAATGGTTTCCTTGATATTGAAACCCCAATGCTTACCAAAGCAACGCCAGAAGGTGCGCGTGACTATTTAGTGCCAAGTCGTGTACATAAAGGCAAATTCTATGCATTGCCACAATCACCACAGCTTTTCAAACAGCTTTTAATGATGTCTGGTTTTGATCGTTATTATCAAATTGTGAAATGTTTCCGTGATGAAGACTTACGTGCAGATCGTCAACCTGAATTTACTCAAATCGATGTGGAAACCTCTTTCTTAACAGCACCAGAAGTGCGTGAGATTATGGAACGCATGGTACACGGTTTATGGCAAAACATCATTGGTGTGGATTTAGGTAAATTCCCGCAAATGACCTGGCAAGAAGCGATGACTCGTTTTGGCTCAGATAAACCAGATTTGCGTAACCCGCTTGAATTAGTCGATGTGGCAGATATCGTTAAAGATGTTGAATTTAAAGTATTTAATGAGCCTGCAAACAATCCAAACGGCCGTGTGGCAATCATTCGTGTACCAAATGGTACTGAAATCACTCGTAAACAAATTGATGAATATACACAATTTGTTGGTATTTACGGTGCAAAAGGCTTGGCTTGGGCGAAAGTAAATGACATTAATGCTGGCCTTGAAGGCGTACAAAGCCCGATTGCGAAATTCTTAAATGAAGATGTATGGAAAGCGTTAGCTGAACGTGTGAAAGCTCAAACTGGCGATATCTTATTCTTCGGCGCAGACAAATGGCAAACTACCACTGATGCAATGGGTGCGTTACGTTTGAAATTAGGTCGTGATCTTGGCTTAACTCGTTTAGACGAATGGCAACCGCTTTGGGTGATTGATTTCCCAATGTTTGAACGTGATGAAGAGGGTAATCTTGCCGCAATGCACCACCCATTCACTTCACCAAAAGATTTTACGCCAGAACAATTAGAAGCGAATCCAACCGATGCGGTAGCAAATGCTTACGATATGGTGATCAACGGCTATGAAGTAGGTGGTGGTTCCGTCCGTATTTTCGATCCGAAAATGCAACAAACCGTCTTCCGTATTCTTGGCATTAATGAACAAGAACAACGCGAAAAATTCGGTTTCTTATTGGATGCATTAAAATTCGGTACACCGCCACATGCTGGTTTAGCTTTCGGTTTAGACCGTTTAACCATGCTTTTAACGGGCACTGAAAATATCCGTGATGTGATTGCATTCCCGAAAACAACAGCCGCAGCTTGTTTAATGACAGAAGCACCAAGTTTTGCGAATCCGCAGGCTCTAGCTGAGTTGAGTATTGCAGTGGTGAAATCTGAGTAGTGTACCTATATTTAAGAATAAAATAAGTGCGGCCAATTTTGGCCGCATTTTTGTGAGGAGAAAATGAAATTTTTAGATGCTCTTAGAAATGTTAGTAGTGGCATAGATAGTAAATTTAAAGGTAGCCAATTATTTACTCATCCTGTAGAAATAGGTAATGCTAGAGAGCAGATTATATCTACTCATTTACGATCTTTTCTTCCTGAATGTTATGGACTAGGCTCGGGACAGATATTTTCATCAGATGGTGGAGTTAGTAAGCAAATTGATATTGTCATATACGATAATGTTTATTCAAATGTGCTTTTTAAAGGGGAAAATGCAAGTCTATTCCCTTGCGAATCTGTATATGGAGAAATAGAAGTAAAATCTTATTTGTCTTCCAAGGAGTTTGAAAAAAGTTTATGTAATATAGAATCAATGAAAATACTTACAAGAGAAGATTCATTGTCTACAGATATTACACCTTTGTATAGACTACCCTTAGGGAAAGGTTTTTCATTTCCCCTAGAGAAACGTAACCCTTATTTAGGAGTTATCTTTGGATTTGATAGTATTTCTGATGAAATTTTATTAGAAATACTAGATGAGCTTATTCGCTCTAAAGATAAATCACTATTGCCAGATTTTATATTTAGTTATAAGGGAAACTTCATGATTTGTAAGATGAATTCAAATAATGAACTTGCAGGAATGAGTGATAATTTTAGTCATTATGCTGTAGCTAGATGCTCTAAGGATATTATTCCAATAATGTTTTTAACGTTAAATACATGTTTAAGTCAAATTCACTTAAAGGCTCCAGATTACAATGAATATTGGATAAACATATTGAAAGATAGCTTATCGTTTGATGAAATGAAGAATAATTAATCTATTTTTAAGTTCATTTATGTTATTAAGAGAGAGCTTACTGAGTTTTAAGATAAAGTGCGGTCAAAAATTCAACTGATTTTGACCGCACTTTCTTTTTATTGAAAAAATTTTATTCACTTAAATACATCACTTTTTTGGTATGAATATGATGTAGCTTTATTTGTTTTGAAGTTATATCCTGAAATTTCAAAATAATTAGATTTTTACTCTTTTATTCTTCTTTAAATGGAACTTTATTTACTTTACTCAAGGATAAAATTCTATTATAAATAAGACCTTTTTCGATTTATGATTAATTTATAAGAGAACATTTTATGAGTGAAGTTTCAACTCCAGTAGAAAAATCAACGTGGGCGAGTAAATTCTCTGCCTTAGGCCCGGGCATCGTGATGGCATCAGCAGCTGTTGGTGGTTCGCATATTATTGCATCTACCCAAGCGGGTGCGATCTATGGTTGGGAATTAGTGAGTATTGTTATTCTTGCTAACTTATTTAAATATCCTTTCTTCCGTTTCGGTGTTCAATATACCCTAGATACCGGTAATACGTTGTTAGAAGGTTACCGTCAAAAAGGGAAGTTCTACCTTTGGTTATTCCTTGCTTTAAACGTTTTTGCCACAGTGATTAATACCGCTGCAGTGGGATTATTAACAGCCGCAATTTTAACCTTCATTACGCCAATTCCTCTACCAATGCCAGTATTAAGCTCATTAGTGATTCTTGTGACAACCGGCATTTTATTGTTGGGTAAATATCGTTTATTAGATAGTTTATCGAAAATCATCATGATTGCTTTAACGGTAACAACCGTGAGCGCTGTCGTGATTGCTTTTATGCGTAACGGGATTAATGGCGTAGCCACACCTGATTTTGTAGCACCTTCTCCATGGGAATTAAGTAAATTTGCGTTTTTAGTGGCCTTAATGGGCTGGATGCCTGCACCAATTGAAATTTCTGCTGTTAACTCTATGTGGGTGGTGGCAAAACGTCGTCTAACGAAAGTATCTTATGAAGATGGTCTATTTGATTTCAACGTGGGTTATATCGGTACAGCAATTTTAGCTGTCGTATTCTTAGCGCTTGGTGCATTGGTGCAATATGGTTCTCCTGAAAGCGTAGAGATGGTTGGTGGAAAATATATCGCACAACTTATCAATATGTATGCAAGTACTATCGGTGAATGGTCTCGCTTATTAATTGCAGTCATTGCGTTCATGTGTATGTTTGGTACAACAATTACAGTAATTGATGGTTACTCTCGTACAAATGTTGAATCTTTGCGTATCTTATTCGGTAAACAGGAAAGCTCTGTGAGAATTCTTAATATCGGTATGATTTTTGCGGCATTATCTGGTTTAGCGATTATTTTCTACTTTAATAATGCAGTAGGCCCAATGTTGAAATTCGCGATGATTGCTTCATTTGTTTCTGCACCAATCTTTGCTTGGTTGAATTTATCTCTGACTAAGCACGCGAAACATAGTGTAAAAGGCGGCTTATTGTGGTTATCCCTTATCGGTTTATTCTACTTAACAGCCTTTGCAGGCTTGTTTATCGCCCAACAAGCTGGCTGGTTAAACTAAAATAATTGAGATAATTACCACGCTTTAGTTTTAAAGTGCGGTAATTTTTTTGAAAGTTTTTAGTAGAAAAGGTATGATGCTGCCCATTCTCAATTATGTAGATGACGAGCTTGAAATATAAAAATAATCAATCGGTTCTCGTGGTAATTTATGCGGAAAGCACGCATCGTGTTCTTATGCTTCAGCGCCAAGATGATCCCACCTTTTGGCAATCCGTTACGGGGACATTGGAAACCAACGAAACACCAAGAGAAACAGCAATTCGAGAAGTTTGGGAAGAAGTTGAATTAAAAATAGAAGAAAATTCGACCGCACTTTTTGATTGTAAAGAGAGTATAGAATTTGAAATTTTCCCGCATTTCCGCTATAAATACGCACCGAATGTGACTCACTGTCATGAACATTGGTTTTTATTGGCAGTTGAGCAGGAATTTGAACCGATATTAAGTGAGCATTTGGCGTATCAATGGGTTTCACCAGAGCATGCGATCCAAATGACGAAATCGCCGAATAATGCCGAGGCCATCAAAAAATATTTGATGAACGGCTTTCCTCTATATAAGAGGATTTAATTTAAAAAACGTTTTTAAGATAAGAAGGAAAACAACATGGCAGGCCATAGTAAGTGGGCAAATATTAAACACCGTAAAGCCGCACAAGATGCGCAACGCGGTAAAATTTTTACAAAATTAATTCGTGAATTAGTCACTGCTGCAAAAATTGGTGGCGGTGATGTCAGTGCGAACCCGCGTTTACGTGCGGCAGTAGATAAAGCCTTATCGAGCAACATGACTCGCGATACCATTAACCGTGCGATTGAGCGCGGTGTGGGCGGTGGTGATGACACCAATATGGAAACAAGAATTTATGAAGGTTATGGTCCGGGTGGAACTGCTGTGATGGTTGAGTGTCTAAGTGACAACGCAAATCGAACCATCTCACAGGTTCGCCCAAGTTTTACTAAATGTGGTGGTAACTTAGGGACAGAAGGTTCTGTGGGCTACTTATTCAGCAAAAAAGGCTTGATTTTAATTAGCCAAGGTGAAGAAGATGCGTTAATGGAGGCGGCAATTGAAGCCGGTGCAGATGATGTTCAACCACAAGATGATGGTTCATTTGAAATCTATACTGCGTGGGAAGATTTAGGTTCGGTGCGCGATGCAATCGAAGCAGCAGGATTTAAAATTGATAACGCAGAAGTGACAATGATTCCATCAACAACAGTTGATCTTGATCTTGAAACTGCGCCTAAATTGTTGCGTTTAATTGACATGTTAGAAGACTGTGACGATGTACAAAACGTATATCATAACGGTGAAATTAGTGATGAAGTTGCAGCTCAACTGTAATTTTAAGGAGATTTAGAATGAAATTTGCTAAAGTATTACCAGCAATGGCCGCGCTTGTTGTTTTATCAGCTTGTGCAAGCGAAGCACCAAAAGTAGAAAACAAAGCAGAGCAAACTGCAGCACCTACTGTAACGGATAAAACAGTCGTTTATACTTGTAACAAGAAAACGGTAACTGCAGTTTACCAATTCGAAAACCAAGAACCAACAGCAGCAATGGTGATGGTGGGTAACAAAGTTATCGCGAAAGATTTTGCTCGTGATGCAGCTCAAAAAGACTTCACTTCATTTACGTCAGGAAAATATGTTTGGAACGTAGATAGTGGTTTAACTTTAGATAAATTTGATTCTGTTGTGCCAGTAAATCTTTTAATTAAAGGTAAAAAAGCAGACAAAATTGTTGTGAAAAACTGTGATGTAGATGCAAAAGCAACTGCAAAAGCAAACCAATAATTAACGCTAAAAACGGCCGGCATTGACCGGCCGTTTATTTTTGAGAATTTATGAGTATTATTTTAGGTATTGATCCTGGTTCTCGTGTAACGGGTTATGGTGTGATTCGACAAAATGGTCGCCATTTAGAATATCTCGGCAGTGGCGCCATCCGCACACAGGTAGAAGATTTACCTACTCGATTAAAACGAATTTATGCTGGCGTGACAGAAATCATCACACAATTTCAGCCTGATATGTTTGCTATTGAACAAGTGTTTATGGCTAAAAATGCGGATTCAGCTTTAAAACTGGGGCAAGCACGTGGTACAGCGATTGTGGCAGCCGTCAACCATGATTTACCTGTATTTGAATATGCGGCTCGTTTGGTGAAGCAGACTGTCGTAGGGATTGGTTCTGCAGATAAAGTTCAAGTACAAGATATGGTGACACGAATTTTGAAGCTCTCAGATAAGCCTCAGGCAGATGCAGCAGATGCTTTAGCTATTGCGATTACACATGCCCACACCATTCAACATTCTTTGCATATTGCTAGCTCGGTCAAAACCACAGAAACACACGAAAAAATGACCGCACTTTTAAGAACAAGGTACAGCCGAGGTCGATTTAGATTAAAAATTTAACTGGATTAATGTCCAGTTTTATTTTATGCTATGCAAAATTTTTTTACATGAAAATCGTATGATCGGTCGTTTAAAAGGCATCTTATTAGAAAAACAACCTCCTGAAATTTTGTTTGATGTACAAGGCGTCGGTTACGAATTATTGTTACCGATGACCAGTTTTTATGACTTACCTGAAATCGGGCAAGAAACTACTTTATTTACCCATCTTGTTGTGCGTGAAGATGCTCATCTTCTTTTTGGATTCGCCCAAAAAACTGACCGCACTTTATTCCGTGAATTAATTAAAACCAATGGTGTTGGACCTAAATTGGCACTCGCGATTTTATCAGCGATGTCAGTAGAGCAGTTTGCTTACGCTATTGAACGAGAAGAACTATCGAAATTAGTTAAAATTCCAGGTGTGGGTAAGAAGACGGCTGAACGTTTATTGGTAGAGTTAAAAGGGAAGTTTAAAGATGTTCGCCAAAGCGATTTCTTTGTAGAGAGTAAGCATATTCCTTCAACTTCAGAATTGCGCCAAGCTGAAAGCTCAGCTGATGAAGCGGTTGCTGCATTAGTTGCATTAGGTTATAAACCAACCGATGCTGAAAAAATGGTGAAAAAAGTCGCTAAAGCGGATTTAAGCAGTGAGCAATTAATTCGCGAAGCTTTAAAAGCCGCATTATAAAGATTAAACAGATATGATCGAAGCAGATAGAATTATTAGCAGTCAGGCAAAGATGGATGAAGATGTCATCGATCGTGCGATTCGTCCAAAGCTTTTAGCGGACTATGTGGGACAGCCACAAGTGCGAGAGCAAATGGATATTTTCATTCAGGCGGCAAAATTGCGTCAAGATGCCTTAGATCATCTTTTGATCTTTGGTCCTCCAGGTTTAGGAAAAACGACGCTAGCTAATATTGTGGCGAATGAAATGGGGGTGAATATTCGCACAACATCAGGTCCAGTTCTTGAAAAAGCTGGCGATTTAGCGGCAATGCTGACCAATCTTGAACCCCATGATGTGTTGTTTATTGATGAAATTCACCGTCTTTCCCCTGCGATTGAAGAAGTGCTTTATCCGGCAATGGAAGATTATCAGTTGGATATTATGATCGGTGAAGGCCCTGCTGCACGCTCAATTAAATTAGACTTGCCACCTTTCACATTAATTGGTGCAACAACTCGAGCGGGTTCTTTAACTTCGCCACTACGTGATCGTTTTGGTATTGTTCAGCGTTTAGAATTTTATTCCGTTGAAGATTTAACTTCTATTGTGACAAGAAGTGCCTCTTGCTTAAATCTGGAATTAGAAGATAAAGCCGCTTTTGAAGTGGCGCATCGTTCACGTGGTACGCCTCGCATTGCAAACCGTTTATTGCGTCGCGTTCGAGATTTTGCTGATGTGCGTAATAATGGCATTATTTCGGCAGACATTGCGAAACAAGCGCTTTCAATGTTAGATGTAGATGATGCGGGCTTTGATTACTTAGATAGAAAATTGCTTACCGCAGTGATTGAACGTTTTGATGGTGGACCAGTTGGGGTAGATAACTTGGCAGCAGCAATAGGTGAAGAACGAGACACTATCGAGGATGTTTTAGAACCTTACTTGATTCAACAAGGATTTTTACAGCGAACTCCTCGAGGCCGGATTGCTACTTCGTTAACTTATCGACACTTCGGGCTTCAGAAGCCGTCAGAATAAGACAGATAAAAAAGGACATATTGATATCAATATGTCCTTTCTTTTTGAAACCTGCTTAGTTAGTTTCTTCAGTATAGTTCTTCATGCTATTTAATCTTGCTAAACCCACATCGCAGCTTTTTTGTTGAGTCGCTAATTCCATTTCAAGAATTTGCTGTTTGCTTTGATTAAGTTTACTTTTGATTTTACCGACTTGAGTATGAGTGCCAGGCTGTTTTTCTGCTTGAGCAATCAAATTTTCTGTTTCTTTAAATAACTGTAAACATTGCTGTGGAAATACAGCTTTACTTTCTGCTATAGGTGCTGCAGTAGCAGATAATGCAATAGAACCCAAAAGAGCGGTCAATATTTTATAAATTTTTTTCATTGTTAATCCTAACAAAAGACTTTTACAGAGTGCTTTTTGGGAAAATACCAAAATTTTACAATATTGTCTAGCATTTCTTAGATAAGTTGGGTTTTCTAATTAAATACAACTGCTGAGATGGGTAAAAAGACATCATATTCTATATAGATCAATTTTGATTGCTTTACATATAATGGGGTATTTTGTAATTTATATCAAAAATGTGATCAAACTAACAATTTTTGCTATTTTTTATCCTTATAAATAGTAGTAGAATAGACGCCAGTTCTGAGTGTTTACATTATAATTAGGTAAAGCTCTTTTTCTAAACAAAAGGGCGATTATCGTGTAAATAGTTCAAGCTTGCTTGACGCATTGTGTTGAGTCTTTAGGGGTGGTTATTTTAGGTTATCCTTGGTAATCATAAAGTGAAAATCTTGTAGGTTTATACAAGGAGTTGAGATGTTAGACGTTGTTGATCTCTCACGCTTGCAGTTTGCATTAACTGCGTTATATCACTTCATTTTTGTACCATTAACATTAGGTTTATCTTTCGTTCTTGTGATCATGGAAACCATTTATGTTAAAACGGGCAAAGAAGTATATAAAGATATGACTAAATTCTGGGGTAAGTTATTTGGTATTAACTTTGCTCTAGGGGTAACGACCGGTATTATCATGGAGTTCCAATTCGGGACAAACTGGTCTTATTATTCTCACTATGTAGGTGATATTTTCGGTGCGCCATTAGCGATCGAAGCATTACTTGCGTTCTTCTTAGAGTCCACTTTCGTGGGTTTATTCTTCTTCGGTTGGGATCGTTTAACTAAAGGTAAACACTTACTCGCAACTTACTGCGTAGCCTTTGGTTCAAACCTTTCTGCGATGTGGATTCTAGTCGCGAATGGTTGGATGCAACATCCGGTAGCGGCAGAATTTAACTTTGAAACCGTTCGTATGGAAATGACCAGCTTCTTAGATCTTTGGTTAAATCCGGTTGCGCAAAGTAAATTTTTACATACATTAACAGCAGGTTATACAACCGGTGCAATGTTTGTATTAGGTATCAGTGCATTCTATTTATTAAAAGGTCGCGATATCGGTTTCGCTAAGCGTTCATTCTCTGTAGCGGCAACTTTTGGTTTTATCGCTGCATCAGCGGTATTAATTATGGGTGATGAATCAGGTTATGACATCGGTAAAGCACAACCTGTGAAATTGGCTGCAATGGAAGCTGAGTTTGACACTCATGCAGCACCAGCACCATTCCATCCAGTTGCAATTCCAAATACCGCTGAAATGAAAAATGATTTTGCGATTGAAATCCCTTACTTGGGTGGTTTAATTGCAACGCGTTCTTTAGACACTGAAATTGTTGGTTTGAAAGACATTCAAGCGAAAAATGAAGGTCGTGTTCGTAACGGTATGGTTGCTTATGATTTATTCACGCAATTAAAAGCAGAGAAAAAATCAGCAGGTCAAGTAAATCCAGAAACTAAAGCAAAATTTGATGAAGTCAAAGGTGATTTAGGTTTCGGTTTATTATTAAAACGTTACACAGATAAAGTTGTTGATGCAACGGATGAACAAATTAAACAAGCAGCACGTGATACTATTCCAAACGTAGGTCCTAACTTCTGGGCATTCCGTGGTATGTTAGCCGCAGGTGGTTTAATTATTTTACTGACCTTTAGTGCATTTGTTCAGAATTTACGTAACAAAGTGACTTCTTCTCGCTTATTACTTAAAGCATTGCTTTGGAGTATTCCATTGCCATTCTTAGCGATTGAATTTGGTTGGTTCTTAGCTGAATTTGGTCGTCAACCATGGGCGATTTATGAAGTATTACCGGTGGGTGTGTCTGCCTCTAACTTGAGTGTAGGTGACTTATGGTTCTCTATCGGTTTAATTTGTGTACTTTACTTCTTCTTCATTATTGCGGAAATGTATTTGATGTTTAAATATGCACGTTTAGGTCCAAGTGCATTGAAAACCGGCAAATACTATTTTGAGCAATCATCTAAATAAGCAGGAGATGGATTATGCTTGATTATGAAATTCTACGTATTATTTGGTGGGTGCTAGTTGTTGTATTGCTTATCGGTTTCTCTGTAACAGATGGATTCGATATGGGCGTGACCGCACTTTTACCCGTAGCAGGTAAGAAAGAAGTAGAAAGACGTATTATGATTAACTCTATTGCTCCACACTGGGATGGTAACCAAGTTTGGTTATTAACTGCTGGTGGTGCAATCTTCGCGGCATGGCCGATTGTTTATTCTGTAGCGTTTTCAGGCTTCTATATTGCCTTATTCCTTGTATTAGCCGCGTTATTCTTCCGTCCAATTGGTTTTGAATATCGTGCAAAAATTGATAATCCAACATGGCGTGCTGTGTGGGATTGGGGCTTATTTGCGGGCGGTTTTGTACCTGCATTAGTATTCGGTGTGGCATTTGGTAATTTATTACAGGGTGTACCATTTGAATTAAATGAGCTTTCCCAAGCAACTTATACGGGTTCTTTCTTTGCATTATTAAACCCATTCGCATTACTTTGTGGTGTGTTAAGTCTTGCAATGTTAGTCACTCACGGTGCGAACTGGTTACAAATGAAAACCACTTCAGCATTGCGTGATCGTGCAAGAGCAATTACACAAATCGGTGCATTAGTCACATTAATTACTTTTGTATTGGCAGGGTTATGGCTTTCTTTCAAAGATGGTTATGTGGTGACGAGCACTATTGATCACTTTGCTGCATCTGCGCCGACCTCTGGTAAAGAGGTAGTTGTTGAAGTTGGAGCATGGTTTAGAAACTTCAATGAAAATCCAGCTTTATGGGCATTCCCTGTATTAGCTGTGGTTGGTGCATTATTGAATGTGGTTGCATCTAAAGCAAATCGTTGTGGTTTTGCGTTCTTCTTCTCTGTATTAACAATGGCGGGTGTAATTATTACTGCGGCAGTATCAATGTTCCCATTTGTAATGCCTTCAAGTACTCACCCTGAACAAAGTTTGTTAATGTGGGATGCAACGTCAAGTGAATTAACATTAACCTTAATGTTCTACTTGGCATTAGTATTTGTTACCATCTCATTGCTTTATACCATTTGGTCATACTACAAAATGTTTGGTCGCTTGGATGAAAACTTTGTTGAAGACAACAAAAACTCATTATACTAAGGAGAAACAATATGTTATATGTAATTTGGGTAGTGGGTGTGTTGGCTGCAGTTATGGTGAGTGCTAAATTAACCATTAGTAAAGAAACGTCAGGTAAATTTGACGAGTAATGATGATTTATTCACTCTATCAATTAAGTAATAAGGGTTCCTTGCGGACCCTTTCATTTATTTTAGCGTTATTTTTAACTGCGGCTTTCTTTTTAAATTTAAGTCAATTTTCAACCGCACTTCGAACCGCTCATCCTGCTTGGATACTTGCAATCTTTTGGGGATTGATTAATTTATGGATTCACGGGATTGGATTTGATATTCGTCGGGCAATATGGCAGCTTGTTTTCTTGCCCTTTATTGGTTATTTCACCACAATAATTGCCATTGTTCAGCATTGGTTTTTATAGGAGCGATAGACAAATATTATTATTTGGATCTTGCACATCTTATGAACAGGTTCTAAAATAAGCGGCTTGTTATGGCTGATAATTTGAGCATTATTTTGAATAACCAATGTTTTACCTTTCCTGTTCGTGTTTATTATGAGGACACGGATGCTGGTGGAGTAGTGTATCACGCACGTTACTTACATTTTTTTGAACGTGCGCGAACTGAATATTTAAGAACGCTTAATTTTTCTCAACAATCATTATTGCAGGAACAACAATTAGCTTTTGTGGTCAAAACCATGTCTATTGACTATTGTATTCCAGCAAAATTGGATGATTATCTTATTGTCGAAACTGAAATAACGGTAGTGAAAGGGGCGACAATCCTCTTTGAACAGCGGTTAGTTCGTGATACGGTGATGTTATCAAAGGCTACTGTTAAGGTAGCCTGTGTTGATCTAGGCAAAATGAAACCTGTCGCAATTCCTGAAGAATTAAAAGCGGCATTTTTAAAGTAAATAACTTTTCGGAGTATGCAATGACTGCAGAATTGAACTTTTTAGATCTTTTTCTAAAAGCGAGTATCGTTGTTCAACTTGTAATTGTGATCTTAATTTCGTTCTCAATTATTTCTTGGGCAATCATCATTCAACGTAGCCGTATTTTGACGAGTGCGTTAAAAGAAGCGAACACTTTTGAAGATCGTTTCTGGTCTGGTGAAGATTTAAATAAACTTTATGATGGTTTATCTAATCGTCGTGAGGTATTAACAGGTAGCGAACAAATTTTCTTTGTCGGCTTTAAAGAATTCTCTCGCTTAAAACAAGTGAATGCAGATGCGCCAGAAGCAATTATCAAAGGTACGACTCGTGCAATGAACCTTGCGA
The DNA here is from genome assembly GCF_054332415.1 of Haemophilus sp. SZY H56. Lineage (NCBI taxonomy): Bacteria > Pseudomonadati > Pseudomonadota > Gammaproteobacteria > Pasteurellales > Pasteurellaceae > Haemophilus > Haemophilus sp. SZY H56. The sequence goes on from NZ_JBTGNX010000002.1 coordinate 186,474, forward strand.
TGAATCGTGAAGTAGAATCCCTTGAAAGTCGAGTACCTTTCTTAGCAACAGTGGCTTCTGTAAGTCCATATATCGGTTTATTTGGTACCGTTTGGGGGATCATGCACGCATTTATGGCATTAAGTGGTGCGAAACAAGCAACATTACAAATGGTTGCTCCAGGTATCGCAGAAGCCTTGATCGCAACAGCGATCGGTTTGTTTGCGGCAATTCCAGCTGTAATGGCGTATAACCGTTTAAGCTTACGTGTAAATGCGATTGAACAAAATTATGGTAACTTCATTGATGAATTCACCACAATTTTACATCGTCAAGCTTTTGGTAAAGCGCCCCATTAAAAATAAATAAAAAATTGACCGCACTTCATAAATAAAACGAAAAGTGCGGTGGATTTTAGCGAAGTTTTAGAGGAAATTATGGCTCGTCGTCAGCGTAAAGACATTAAATCTGAAATTAATATCGTGCCATTTCTCGATGTTCTTTTAGTTTTAGTGTTAATTTTTATGGCAACCGCGCCGATTATCAGTCAGAGCGTTCAAGTGGAACTCCCTGACTCGGTGCAAAGTCAAAATGTATCAAATGAAGATAAAACACCGGTTATTTTAGAAGTAGCAGGTATTGGGCAGTATTCGATTTCGATTGGTGGTCAACGCCAAGAAGGCCTTAACGAAGAAATGGTAACCCAATTATCAAAACAAGAATTTGATAAAGACAATAACACAATGTTCTTAGTGGGCGGAGCAAAAGATGTACCTTATGAAGAAGTGATTAAAGCACTGAATTTACTACATCTTGCCGGCATTAAGTCTGTGGGTTTAATGACCAACCCAATTTAAGAATAAGTAGGTAAAACCGTGCAGAATAATCGACGAAAAAAACGTGCAAATGAGTTTGTCATCTCTATTGCGATGCACCTTGCATTGTTTGGTTTGTTGATTTGGAGCTCTCTTTATCAAACCGTTGAAATAATGGGTGGTGGAGAAGGTGAAGGTGATGCCATGGGAGCTGTTATGGTCGATACTGGCAGCGCAGCACAGGAATGGGGACGTATTCAACAACAGAAAAAAGGTCAAACTGATAAACAGAAGAAACCTGAGCCTGTAGTTGAAGAGAAAAAACCAGAGCCTGAACCTGAACCAAATCAGCAAGAAATTGCGAAACAAGAAGAGATTAAGCGTCAGCAGGAAATTCAACGTCAAAAAGAACTTGAAAAACAAAAGCAGCAAGAAATTGAAAAGCAAAAGCAAAAACAGCAGCAAGAGCTTGCTCGTCAAGAGGCGTTAGAAAAACAGAAACAAGCTGAAGAAGCAAAAGCAAAACAAGCTGCAGAGGCAGCGAAGTTGAAAGCGGAAGCTGAGGCGAAACGTTTAGCAGCAGCCGCTAAGCAAGCTGAAGAAGAGGCAAAAGCGAAGGCAGAGGCTGAAGCAAAAGCCAAGGCAAAAGCTGAAGCAGACGCTAAGGCAAAAGCTGAAGCAGACGCTAAGGCAAAAGCTGAAGCAGACGCCAAGGCGAAAGCGAAAGCTGAGGCCGATGCCAAAGCGAAAGCAGAGGCAGAAGCAAAAGCGAAAGCGGATGCAGAAGCTAAAGCGAAGGCCAAAGCAGATGCAGCAAAACGTAAAGCGGATCAAGCAGCTTTAGATGATTTCATGAACGGTGGTGACATCGGTGGTGGTAGCGCATCTAAAGGTGGTAATGCGAATAAAGGCGGTACACAAGGTAGTGGTGCGGGACTTGGGGCTGGAGACGGTGGCAAGGTCGGTGACCAATATGCAGGTGTAATTAAACGTGAAATTCAACGTCGTTTCTTAAAAGATCCTAGTTTTGCTGGTAAAGTTTGTAGTATTAAAATCCAGCTTGGCCGAGATGGTACTATTTTAGGCTACCAACGTGTCTCAGGACCTGATGATATTTGTACTGCAGCATTAAGTGCGGTGGCAAGAACGAAAAAAGTTCCAGCGGCACCATCTGATGCAGTGTATGAAAAATACAAAGCGCCGACTATCGATTTTGATATCAATGCTCGATAATCGGTTTTAAGAAAGTAACAACGTTAAAATAAGGTGATTAAATGAAATTGATCAAACGTGTTATCGGGCTATTTGTGATGATGTTTGCATTTGTAAGCACAGCAATGGCAGAAGATGAAGTTCGAATTGTGATTGATGAAGGGGTAGATGGGGCTCGTCCTATCGCAGTTGTTCCTTTCGCAGGTTCTGCACCTGAAAATATTGGTCAAATTGTTGCGGATGACTTACGTAATAGTGGTAAATTTAACCCAATTCCAGTAAGCCAAATGCCACAACAACCAACAACTGCAGCAGAAGTGAAACCAGAGGCTTGGACAGCTTTAGGTATTGATGCTGTTGTTGTAGGTCAAGTGACTTCAACGGGTAGTGGTTATAACATTTCTTATCAGTTAGTTGATACTGTGGGCGCATCAGGTACGCCAGGATCCGTACTTGCACAAAATAGCTATACCGTGACTAATAAATGGTTGCGTTACGGTGCGCACACTGTGAGTGATGAAGTATTTGAAAAATTAACTGGTATTCGTGGTGCATTCAGAACGCGTATTGCTTATGTAGTGCAAAAAAATGGTGGATCACAACCTTATGAAGTTCGTGTAGCAGATTACGATGGTTACAATCAATTCATCGTCAATCGTAGCTCACAGCCAATTATGTCTCCAGCATGGTCTCCAGATGGTAAACGTTTAGCTTACGTATCTTTTGAGAATAAAAAATCACAACTTGTTGTACAAGACCTAGGTTCTGGTTCTCGTAAAGTGGTTGCTTCTTTCCCTGGTCATAACGGTGCACCAGCGTTCTCTCCAGACGGTTCTAAACTTGCGTTTGCTTCTTCACAAGATGGTTTATTAAACATTTATGTAATGGGCTCAAATGGTGGTACACCGACTCAATTAACTCGCGGTGCGGGTAATAATACAGAACCATCATGGTCTCCAGATGGTAGCTCAATTCTCTTTACTTCAGATAGAAGCGGTTCACCACAAGTTTATCGTATGAGCGCAAGCGGTGGTGGTGCATCACCAGTTGGCGGTCGCGGTAGTGCGCAAATCAGTAGTGATGGTAAAACACTTGTGATGATCAACGGTAATAATAATGTGGTAAAACAAGATCTCACCAGCGGTAGCTCTGAAGTATTAAGTACATCTTTCTTAGGTGAAAGCCCAAGTATTTCTCCTAACGGTATCATGATTATTTACAGCTCTACACAAGGGCTAGGAAAGGTGTTACAATTAGTTTCTGCAGATGGTCGCTTTAAAGCGAGTCTTCCAGGAAGTAATGGCCAAGTGAAATTTCCAGCTTGGTCGCCATATTTGACTAAATAAAAGAACTCATTGAGGAGAAATCTAATGAACAAATTTGTTAAATCATTATTAGTTGCTGGTTCAGTAGCTGCATTAGCAGCATGTAGCTCATCAAACAACGATGCAGCAGGCAACGGTGCTAACAACAACGGCCAAACTTTCGGTGGTTACTCTGTTGAAGATCTTCAACAACGTTATAACACCGTTTATTTTGGTTTCGACAAATTCAACATCGAAGGTGAATACGTTCAAATCTTAGATGCTCACGCTGCATACTTAAATGCAACTCCAGCTTCTAAAGTAGTTGTTGAAGGTAACACCGATGAACGTGGTACTCCTGAGTACAACATTGCTTTAGGTCAACGCCGTGCTGATGCAGTTAAAGGTTTCTTAGCTGGTAAAGGTGTTGATGCGGGTAAAGTATCAACTGTTTCTTACGGTGAAGAAAAACCTGCAGTGTTAGGTCATGATGAAGCAGCATACTCTAAAAACCGTCGTGCAGTGTTAGCATATTAATTTTTAGGGAATTTTCATTCTTAGAAAAGGAGAGAAATTCACTCTCCTTTTTTTGTAAAAAATATATCCTGCTATTGGTGAGTGTTCGTGCAGTTGGTATGATTTCTTCAGATTTTTCTTGCATCCAAAAATAAAATCTGTAACATACAAAGCCATAGCAGTATCACGGGTCGTTAGCTCAGTCGGTAGAGCAGCGGACTTTTAATCCGTTGGTCGAAGGTTCGAATCCTTCACGACCCACCATTTCTCATATCATTATTTAACAGGTTGGGTTGTTAGCTCAGTTGGTAGAGCAGCGGACTCTTAATCCGTCGGTCGAGAGTTCGAATCTCTCACAGCCCACCATTAAAAATCTCATCTATCTTATTATTTCCAATAAATTAAGGAAAAAATCAAATATTTTTTAAATTCTTGACTATATTTAACGGTTATTATGTTAGAATATCCACAAATTTAAGTCGGACATAAAATGTTACAAAATATTCGTATTGTTCTAGTTGAAACATCACATAGCGGAAACATCGGTTCAGCTGCGCGTGCAATGAAAACGATGGGATTATCCAATCTTTATTTGGTGTCGCCAAAATCAGTAGATGAACAATCTATCGCATTAGCAGCTGGGGCAGATGACGTTTTGCAAAATGCTAAAATTGTTGATACTTTTGAGCAAGCAATAGAAGATTGCTCCTTAGTGATCGGTACCAGTGCGAGATTACGCCATCTACAGAGTACGTTGATTGAACCAAGAGAATGTGCTGATAAAGCCTGTGCTCATCAAGGTCAGGTAGCGATTGTGTTTGGTCGTGAGCGTGTTGGGCTTACAAATGAAGAATTACTTAAGTGTCATTATCATTTAAATATTCCCGCTAATCCTGAATATTCTTCGCTAAATTTAGCGATGGCTGTTCAGTTAGTCAGTTATGAAATGCGAATGGCATTTTTAGCAAAAGGTAAAACGGAAAATACTCTTTCTACAATAGAAAATATCTATCCCACAACGCAAGAGATAGAGTATTTTTTAACGCATACAGAACGGGTATATAAATCACTTGGTTTCATTCAAAATCAAGGGGTTATGCAAAAATTGAGACGGCTTTATAATCGTTCCTTTTTGGAGAAAAATGAATTGAATATTTTGCATGGGATGCTAAGTGCCGTTGAAAAACGCGTCAATTTGGAAAAAGGGCAAAGTTGACTATTACAGTCAGATATGTAAACTGCCCAAATGATGATTAATAGGAATATTTTATGAAACTTACATCTAAAGGGCGATATGCAGTTACTGCGATTTTAGATATCGCATTACATGCAGGGTCTACGCCAGTTTGTTTAGCGGATATTTCGGAACGTCAAAATATTTCACTTTCTTATCTTGAGCAGCTATTTGCAAAATTACGAAGAGGTGGATTAGTAAAGAGCGTTAGAGGTCCTGGAGGCGGCTATTGTTTAGCTTTACCACTTGATCAAATATCTATTGGTATGGTGATTTCTGCCGTCAATGAGAATATTAATGTCACAAGATGCCTTGGCAAAGGAAATTGCAAAGGTGGAGTAGAATGTTTGACTCATACTTTATGGCAAGAATTAAGTGATCGTATTTCTGATTTTTTAGATGAGATCTCATTAGCTGAGCTTGTTGAGAAAAAAACAGGAAAACATAAAGCTCACAAAGATTTTGATGATTTGGTTGTAGTCAACCAATAATAGGAAAGTAGATCAAAGTGCGGTCAAAATGGTGGCATTTTTGATAGTTATTTAGGAGTGAAAATGAAATTACCAATTTATTTAGATTATGCAGCAACATGTCCAGTTGATGAACGTGTGGCTAAAAAAATGATGGAGTATTTAACCATTGATGGTGTATTCGGTAATCCAGCATCTCGTTCACATAAATTTGGCTGGCAAGCTGAAGAAGCGGTTGATATTGCACGTAATCAAATTGCGGATTTGATTGGCGCAGACTCACGTGAGATCGTGTTTACTTCTGGCGCAACAGAAGCAGATAACCTTGCAATTAAAGGTGCAGCGCACTTTTATCAAACAAAAGGTAAGCACATTATCACCAGTAAAACGGAGCATAAAGCCGTATTAGATACTTGTCGTCAATTAGAGCGTGAAGGCTTTGAAGTCACCTATTTAGATCCAGAAGCAGATGGTTTAATCGATCTTGAGAAATTCAAAGCTGCATTACGTCCAGATACGATTCTTGTGTCAATTATGCACGTGAATAATGAGATTGGCGTTATCCAGGATATTAAAGCAATTGGTGAGCTTTGCCGTGCAAATAAAACGATTTTCCACGTAGATGCGACCCAAAGTGTCGGTAAAGTAGAAATTAATCTTGCTGAGTTACCGGTTGATTTGATGTCAATGTCTAGTCACAAATTGTACGGACCAAAAGGTATCGGGGCATTATATGTTTGTCGTAAACCTCGCGTTCGTTTAGAAGCAATTATCCATGGTGGTGGTCACGAGCGTGGTATGCGTTCTGGTACATTACCTGTACACCAAATTGTTGGTATGGGTGAAGCTTATCGTATTGCAAAAGAAGAAATGGCGACAGAGATTCCTCGTATTAGAGCTTTACGCGATCGTTTATATAATGGCTTAAAAGAAATTGAAGAAACCTATGTAAATGGTTCAATGGATCACCGTGTAGCAAATAATTTGAACATCAGCTTTAACTATGTTGAAGGTGAATCATTGATGATGGCATTACGTGATGTGGCAGTTTCTTCTGGTTCGGCTTGTACTTCAGCAAGTTTAGAACCATCTTATGTATTACGTGCATTAGGTCGTAATGATGAATTAGCACATAGCTCAATTCGTTTCACACTTGGTCGTTGGACAACGGAAGAAGAAATTGATTACACCATTAATTTAACACGTAATGCAGTAGCAAAACTTCGTGAATTATCGCCACTTTGGGATATGTTCAAAGAAGGTATTGATTTAAACACTATTGAGTGGGCAGCCCACTAATTTTCAAGGCGGCTTGACCGCTTGATAGCAACTTATTTAGGAAAGGAAAAGAATATGGCATACAGCGAAAAAGTTATCGATCATTACGAAAATCCACGCAATGTTGGTTCAATGGACAAAAAAGATAATTCAGTAGGAACGGGTATGGTTGGCGCACCGGCTTGTGGTGATGTTATGCAGTTACAAATCAAAGTAAATGATAGTGGCATTATTGAAGATGCGAAATTTAAAACTTATGGTTGTGGCTCTGCGATTGCATCAAGTTCTTTAATTACCGAATGGGTGAAAGGTAAATCTTTAGATGAAGCAGGTGCAATCAAAAACAGCCAAATTGCGGAAGAACTTGAATTACCACCGGTAAAAGTTCACTGCTCAATCTTAGCAGAAGACGCAATTAAAGCCGCCATTGCTGACTACAAAAATAAACAAGGTAAGTAATCAAAGTGCGGTTGAAAATGACCGCACTTTATCAATTTAAGGATCAGAATATGTCTATAACACTCACTGAAAAAGCGGCACAACGAGTTCGTACTTTTCTTGAAAATCGTGGAAAAGGCATCGGTTTACGCTTAGGTGTAAAAACATCAGGTTGTTCGGGTTTAGGTTATGTGCTTGAATTCGTTGATGTGCTCAATGATGACGATCTTGTTTTTGAGCAGCATGGCGTGAAAGTGGTAGTCGATCCAAAAAGCTTGGTTTATTTAGATGGCATTGAGCTAGATTATGTCAAAGAAGGCTTGAACGAAGGCTTTAAATATAACAATCCAAATGTGAAAGAATCATGTGGATGTGGTGAAAGTTTCCATGTTTAAGGAATAAAGATGACAAATCCTTTTGCTATTTTTGATTTGCCCGTTGCTTTCAATGTTGATCAATCGCTTTTGTCTGAACGCTATTTAGTGCTTCAAAAGAGCTTGCATCCGGATAATTTTGTTACGGCAGATGCACAAGAACAACGCATTGCAATGCAAAAATCAACAGAAGTTAATGATGCATTAAAAACCTTGAAAGACCCAATTTTACGTGCGGAAGCAATTATTGCGTTAAATACGGGAGAAACACAGGATTTAGAGCAAAAGAGCACACAAGATATGGCATTCCTAATGCAGCAATTAGAATGGCGAGAAGAGCTTGAAAATATTGAGCAAAGCCAGGATGAAAATGCATTAGAATCCTTTGCGAAACGCGTTAAAAAAGAAACAAAAGAAATGTTGACCGCACTTGAAGAACAACTAAATGAGCAACAATGGTCAACTGCTGCACAGTTCTGTGATAAATTACGTTTTCTAAAAAAATTGGCGGATGAAATTAGCCAAGTAGAAGAACGTCTATTTGAATTATAATCTTGAGGGCGTTTAATACGCCCTTTTCGCTATTGATAAATGAGGAATTGCCCTCATACTAATGAAACTCGATTATGCAAACTTTAGAACAACTGACTGATGCCTCAAAATCTGCTTGGGGAACCATTTCCCAATGGATTGAGCATGCTCGTAATCATTGTGATGTGATTAAAAAAGATCAATCTAGCGCAGAACGTGAGCTTTTCACCATGCAAATGCCCACTTCTTCTCCAATGGGCGCAGTCATTTATGAAACCGGTGGCATTTTAATCCATCATGGTTGGTTGCGTATATTGGGGTCAGGCAGTTTTAAATTACCACGTGGATTAATGGACTGGAATTTTAGCAAATCCTTTAATCAATCAGGTGATAAACCCAAATATTTGCTTGTTGCGGACGATGTCATTGGTGGTTATTTTGCTTTAAATGGTGGCTCTTTAGGTTCTAATCTTGGCAAGATTTATTATTTTTCGCCAAAAAATTTAACTTGGCATGATTTAAATTTTACCTATACGAATTTCTTAGCTTGGGCATTAAATGGTGACATTGAAGCATTTTACCAAAATCTATTTTGGCAAAATTGGCAAGAAGATGTAAAACAACTCGATGGTAACCACATGATTGTTTTTACACCCGAGCTTTCAGAAGATAAGACGACTGATATTAATCAGCGTGAACGACGCGAAGTCAACATTGAAACCCATTACAACGCAAGTTTCACCGAACAAGATAAATTTGCACAAGCTTATTCAGTGGCATAACGAGCCCTTAACGAATTAATTATTAGAGATAAAAAGAGATATGGCATTACTCCAAATTGCAGAGCCAGGACAAACGGCTGCACCCCATCAACATCGTCTTGCGGTAGGGATTGATTTAGGTACAACAAACTCTTTAGTTGCCGCAGTGCGTAGCGGTCAAGCCACTATTTTGAATGATGAACAAGACAGAAGCCTTGTGCCTTCAGTCATTTACTATGGTGAAAATGAAAAACTTGTTGGTACAGAAGCATTTGCAAAAGCTGCAATTGATCCTAAAAATACGATTATTTCTGTGAAACGTCTGATTGGACGTAGCCTTGATGATGTGCAATCTCGTTATACCAATTTGCCCTATGAGTTTGTGGCAAGTGAAAATGGGTTGCCATTATTGGTAACACATCAAGGTAAAAAAAGCCCAATTGAAGTCTCTGCGGATATTTTATCTCGTTTAAATCATATTGCAGAACAACGACTTGCAGGTGAGCTTTCTGGCGTGGTGATTACCGTACCTGCCTATTTTGATGATGCTCAACGCCAAAGTACAAAAGATGCGGCACGTCTTGCAGGGTTAAATGTATTACGTTTATTAAATGAACCCACTGCTGCAGCAGTGGCTTATGGCTTAGATAGCGGAAAAGAAGGTGTCATCGCTGTTTATGACTTAGGTGGCGGTACCTTTGATATCTCAATTTTACGCTTGTCTAAAGGTGTATTTGAAGTCTTAGCAACAGGTGGGGATACCGCTTTAGGTGGTGATGATTTTGACCATTTAATTGCCGATTGGATTGTTGAACAAGCGGGTATTCAACCACAAAATGCGAATGAGCAACGTGAACTTTTAAGTTTAGCCACACAAACTAAAATTGCCTTAACAAGTGCACAAAGTGCGGTCATTTCTTGGCGCGGATTTGAAGGTGAGTTAAGTCGTGAGCAATTCAATGAATTAATCCACTCATTGGTAAAACGTTCTTTATTAACCTGCCGTCGAGCATTGAAAGATGCGCATGTTGAGGCTGAAGACGTGCAAGAAGTGGTTATGGTTGGAGGCTCAACTCGCGTGCCTTACGTACGTGAACAAGTAGGCGAATTCTTTGGTAAAACACCATTAACCTCTATTGACCCAGATAAAGTAGTTGCCTTAGGTGCGGCTATCCAAGCAGATATTTTAGTGGGCAACAAGAATGACAGTGATATGTTGTTACTCGATGTTGTGCCGCTTTCTTTAGGCATTGAAACCATGGGCGGTTTAGTGGAGAAAATTATTCCACGTAATACCACGATTCCAGTGGCTCGCGCGCAAGAATTTACCACCTTTAAAGATGGTCAAACTGCGATGACGGTACATGTGGTACAAGGGGAACGTGAATTAGTGGATGATTGCCGTTCTTTAGGTCGTTTTACGTTGCGTGGTATTCCACCAATGGTAGCGGGGGCAGCACATATTCGTGTAACTTATCAAGTGGATGCGGATGGCTTATTAAGTGTAACCGCCATGGAAAAATCCACAAAAGTCCAAGCATCGATTCAAATTAAGCCTTCTTATGGTTTAACGGATGAAGAAGTAACGGCAATGATTAAAGCTTCTTTTGATAATGCACAAGATGATATGCAAGCACGTGAATTAGCCGAGCAACGTGTTGAGGCTGATCGTGTGATTGAAAGCGTGATTGTAGCATTACAACAAGATGGGGCTGATTTATTAACCGAAGCCGAATTCCACCAAATTGAAAATGCACTGAAACAATTAATGGATGTAAAAGAAGGTACAGATCGTCATGCTATCGTTCAGGGGATTAAAGCCCTTGATATCGCGACTCAAGAATTTGCGGCAAGACGAATGAATAAATCCATTAATCAAGCGCTGACAGGTAAATCTGTATCAGATATTGAGCAATAAAGTGCGGTTATAAATTAACGAGTTTTTTATATTGAGGAAAGTAATATGCCAAAAGTGATTTTTTTACCGAATGAAGAATTCTGTCCAGAGGGTATGGTGGTTGATGCAGCAGCAGGCGACAACTTATTAGAAGTAGCGCATAATGCGGGTGTTGAAATTCATCACGCTTGCGATGGTTCTTGTGCTTGCACAACATGCCATGTTGTGATTCGTGAAGGGTTTGATTCATTAAATGAAGCAAGCGATCAAGAAGAAGATATGTTGGATAAAGCATGGGGCTTAGAAATGGATAGCCGCCTTTCTTGCCAATGTGTCGTGGGGGATGAAGATTTAGTGGTGGAAATCCCTAAATATAATATTAACCATGCGAATGAGGCGGCTCACTAATGAAATGGACGGATGCACAACTTATTGCAGAAGAGCTTTATGATCATAATCCAGATTTAGATCCTAAAACGGTACGTTTCACGGATTTGCATAAGTGGATTTGTGAACTAGACGGTTTTGATGATGATCCAATGAAATCTAATGAGAGTATTCTGGAAGCGATTTTGTTGAAATGGTTAGATGAATACGAATAAGCCTGATTACACAGGCTTATTATATTTTTAATTAGTTAATCTGATAGTTTTTGTATATAAAGTTGATAAACGGGTAACATCTGTAAAACATGGAGTTTTTGCTGATAGATATTGACGTAAGCATCGACAGCAGGTTTTACTAGGTGGTAGTAGTTTTGTTTGCCATTTTCTTCTGGGCTCCATAAATAGTCATCAAAAGCAATAATACCATTATTTTTTACTAATTTATGGGCTAAAATAGCATCAAATAGTACATCTGGAGCTTCATGAGAACCATCTACATAGATAAAATCAAATTTTCCAGCTTCGCCTTTTGCTAATAGTTCAATCATTTTAGTATGGGAATATCCCTTATGTTTGATAATATTAAGGGATTTTCCGCATCGTTTGGCATAAATCATTAATGTTTGAATATTCTCATTGAAAGATTGCTCAATAGAACTCATATCCCACTTTCCTTGATGCTCTAATCCACCTTCCCAAGAATCAATACAATGAATCTCTATTTCATTATGGTATTTAAGCATTTCCTCAGTAAAAAAATGCGTTGAACGCCCTTCAAATGAACCAATTTCTAAGATTCTTTGAGGAGTAAATTGTTCAAAAATATAGGATAGGGGAGGGATATTATGAGTAAACCAGTCAGTACTGAAATTGACAGTTAAATTATCTTTAGTTACGTTGTTTGACATTTTAAATCCTTAGATTGATTAAATATAAACCGCACTTTATTGCTAAAGTGCGGTTATTTTTATCGTTATTTTTAATTATTTTTTCTTCGCGTATTTTAAGGAGTCAATAGCAACCGCGAGGATGATAATGCTACCTTTAATGATATATTGCCAGTAAGGGTTAACACCGATGTAAGTTAAACCATAGTTAATAACGGTGAAGATGATAACACCCGTGATTACGCCGATAACAGTACCCACACCACCAGCGAAAGATACACCACCTACTACGCAGGCAGCAATCGCATCTAATTCATACATGAAACCAAGGTTGTTGGTAGCACTACCGATACGGCCAGCTTCTAACATACCACCGAATGCATAGAACATACCAGAAATCATGTAAATTACAACAAGGTTACGTGCTACGTTTACGCCAGATACTTTTGCTGCTTCAGGGTTACCACCGATAGCAAAGATATTTTTACCGAAGCGTGTTTTATTCCACATCACCCAAACTAAGAATGCACAAATTGCCGCATAGATAGTGATGTAGGATAATTTGAATGAACCGAGTCTAAAGAAGCCTTGTGCGAAGTTAGAGAAAGATTCACTGAAGCCAGCAATTGGTGAGCCACCTACGCCATCGTAATAAAGTGAGTTAAAACCGTAAACAATGATCATGGTACCCATGGTTGCAATGAACGGAGTTACATTGAGATAAGCGATAACTAAACCATTCACTAAACCGATTACAGCACCTATCACACAAACAGTCAGGATAACTACTGGAATCGGAATTTCACCTAAATCCGGGAACACGCGGTTCATGTTTTCCATTGATTGTAAGAGGGTAGCAGAAATAACCGCCGCTAAACCGACTTGGCGACCGGCTGACAAGTCGGTACCTTGAGTGACAAGCAAGCCTGCAACACCAAGGGCGATAATAAGGCGGACGGATGATTGAGTTAAAATGTTACTAAAGTTGCGAACATTCAAGAATGTTGGATCTTGTGCGATGATGATGCCAAGTAAAATCAACAACACAAAATAAATCGCATTTTGTTTTAAGAAATCGAATGATTTATTTTTTGGTAAGGCACTCATAATTTGTTCCTTTATGATTTATAAATATTTTGCGGCAAGTTGCAAAATTTCTTCTTGAGACGTTTTTGCCGTTTCAACGATGCCGGCAACACGACCATTACTCATGACCAAAATTCGGTCTGTTACGCCTAATAGTTCCGGCATTTCTGATGAAATCATAATGATGCCTTTATCTTTTTTAGCGAGTTCTTGAATGAGCTGATAAATTTCAAATTTTGCCCCAATATCAATACCACGAGTTGGTTCGTCGAGCATTAAGATATCTGGTTGGGTTAAAAGCCAACGGCCGATAATGACTTTTTGTTGGTTACCACCAGAAAGCGATCCAATCGTTGTTTTGTGAGAAGGGGTTTTCACGTTCATCGCATCAATCACCCATTGCGTATCGCTCGCCATTTTTTTGTTGCTGAGCAATTTCCATGGGGTGAGGTAAGATTTCATATTTGAAATCAAAGAGTTAAATTCAATACTTAGGTTTGAATAAATCCCGGTTGAACGACGTTCCTCAGTCACCAAAGCAAAACCGTGGTTAATCGCCTCAAGTGCGGTATGATTTTTCACGATTTTTCCGTTGAGTTTGATCGTCCCTTCTTTTAATTCGCGTACACCAAAAATGGCTTCCACAATATCAGTTCGTTTTGCACCAACAAGACCTGCAATACCTAAAATTTCACCTTTGCGTAAATTAAAGGAAACATCTTGAATGGAAGGTTGATTCACCGCAGTTAAATGTTCCACTTCAAGCGTGATTTCTTTGGGTACGTTAGTTTTTTCAGGGAAACGTTGTGTTAATTCACGGCCAACCATCATTGAAACAATTTCTTCCATGGTGGTGCCTTTAACTTCAACGGTATTGATCCATTTACCATCACGAAGAATGGTGATTTCATCACAAATTTTGAAGATTTCATCCATTTTGTGTGAAATATAGATAATGCCACAACCGCGATCTTTTAATTTTTGAATAATTTTGAAAAGATGTTCCACTTCTTTTTCTGAAAGTGAGGATGTTGGCTCATCCATAATTACGATTTTAGCGTTATAAGAGAACGCCTTCGCAATTTCGATCATCTGCATTTGTGAAACAGAAAGTTTGGCCACTTTTTCTCTTGGATCAACATCAATATCCAATTCATCGAAAATCGCTTTGGTATCACGATACATTTTGGCGTGATCCACAAAAGGACCTTTAAGTGGGTAGCGACCCAACCATAGGTTATCCATTACACTGGTTTGACGCACCAAGTTAAGTTCCTGGTGAACCATTGAAATCCCATTTTCAAGGGCTTCTTTTGATGTTTTAAAATCAACAGGTTTGCCTAAGAATAAAATTTCACCTTCGTCTTTTGCATAAATTCCGAAGAGGCATTTTAATAATGTCGATTTACCCGCCCCGTTTTCGCCCATTAAGGCGTGAACAGAGTGAGAACGAACTGTTAGATTGGCGTGATCAAGGGCTTTTACACCGGGGAAAGACTTACTGACATCCGTCATTGTCAGTAGTACATCACTGTCTTGGGTTTGAGTTGTCATATCCAACCTCATCAAAAAGGGGGGAAAGGGAATTTGGGTTTCCTTTCCCCCCTAAAATTAAAGAAAAGCAATAGATTTTCTTATTTTAAGAATTCACTTAGGTTATCTTTATCCACACCAACATAAGGGATACGTACCACACGGTTTTCTAATTTCCATTGTGTACCTTCTGTTGCTGTTTTACCGCTAGCAAGGTTTGCAGAAAGTTGAACAACTGCTTTACCTTGGTTAACGCCATCGTTTAACACAGTACCTGCAATTTCGCCTTTCTTAATTAATTGAAGTACCTCTGGTAACGCATCTACACCAAAGATTGGTAGTTTTTTACCGTGAGCTTTGGTTGCTTCTAGTGCGCCTAATGCCATACCATCATTATTTGAAATAATCATTTCAATTTGATTGGCCTTAGAGCTAGATAACCAGGCGTCCACTTTATCTTTTGCCATTGCGGCATCCCACATACCGGTATCAATAAATAATTGTTCGGTTTGGATACCTTTAGCATTTAATTGCTCAATCACATATTTAGTACGCGCTTCAGCATCCGGGTGGCCTGGTTCACCTTTTAATAATACATATTGGATTTTACCGTCTTTGTTTAAGTCTAAGTCTGGCATTGCTTTCCATTGTTTCGCAATTAGATCACCTTGGATTAAACCAGATTCTTTCGGATCAGTACCAACATAGTAAGCTTGGTCATAGATACCAATTGCTTTGGCGCCCGGATCTTTATTGAAGAAAACAACAGGAATGTCATCTTGTTTCGCTTTCTTGATAACAGTTGAAGCGGCTGCCGGGTCTACTAAGTTAATCGCTAAGGCTTTCACACCTTTAGAAAGCAAACCATCTACTTGGTCGTTTTGAATAGATTGTGCATTTTGAGAGTCATTCATTAATAACTCAATGCCGCCAAGGGCTTTCGCTTCTTTATCGATTTCTTTACGCATCAATGACATGAAGTTGTCATCATATTTATAAATGGTAACACCAATACGGTTATCGGCTGCGAAACCTGAAGTTGCTGAACTTAAACCGATTGCTAAAGCGACCGTACTTAATACTGCTGTTTTTTTCATAAAAACGCTCCTATGTAGAGAAAGAGATTTTATTGTTGATTTTTTATATATCAAATAGAGGAATGTTGCGTACATCTATTGCAACTGAATGCATCATAACGAAATCAAAACTGTTAATCTGTGATCAAACTCACATAAATGAAAACGATTACATAGCAATGTTTAAATTTGTGATCTACATCACGGTTTTATTGCATTTTCTACGGAAAAACGTCTCACCAATGTTGGATTAAATTGAACAACAGTCGGTGTGACAATAGACGAATCGACTAAACTTAACGCTAGTTTTGCCGCATAATTTGCCATTAAATCAATTGGATAGCGAATTGTAGTGAGTTTGGGGATTAAATACCGAGCAATCGGCATATCATCAAATCCTACAATGGAAAATTGTTTCGGGACTTTGATATTGTTTTCATTTAAAACAGAAATTGCACCAGCTGCCATGGTATCGTTATAGGCCACCACAGCGGTTAAATTGGAGTTGTAGCTTAATAAATCAATCATGGCTTTTTCACCGCCTTCAAAATCAGGTGAATTATGCACAATGGCTTGTTCTACAATGGGGAAGTTATGCGCTTCTAAGGCCTCTAAGTAGCCTTCCTTACGTTCTGTTTCATCTAAAATACCGTGATTGGAACCTATGTAGGCGATATGCTTATGACCATAACGAATCAGCATTTCAGTGGCAAGATAGGTACCTTGACGGTTATCAAGGCTGACGCAACGATTTTCATAACCCGCAATCACGCGGTTAATTACCACCATACCGGGTACATTTTCTAAATAATGCTGTAACGCTTCGTCAGAAAGGGCTTTGGAATGAACGACTAGACAGCTACAACGCTTGCGTAGCAAGGTATCAATTGCTTCACGCTCTTTTTCTGCATGATGGTATCCAATGCCAATCAAAATCGTTTTTTGATGTTCTTCAGCGACTTTATCGACCGATTTAACCAAGATAGCAAAGAACGGATCCGTTACATCGGTAACCACCACGCCAATGGTATCAGTATTTTGTACTGCCAGAGCTTGTGCGTTTGCATTGGGTTGATAATTTAAGACTTCCATAGCGCGTTGTACCGAGTAACGGGTTTTTTCACTCACAGATGGGGAGCGATTAATCACCCGGGAAACAGTGGCAACCGACACGCAAGCTAATTCAGCAACATCTCGAATTGTAGGCATAACAGGGCTCTCATTCATTTTTTCATAGCAATTATCATAGTAAATTTGAATAAAATTGAAAGCGGTTACTTTCAAAAATGCTACATTCGTCACAAAAAAGTGATTGAATGAGCGGCTTATTTCCTGATTTTGTGATAATGATCACGGTTTATTTTTTTTAATTTGTTATCTTATGAGAAAATTTTTTGTAATCGTTTACATTTTGGAGCAAAAATATGAGCGAAACCGTATTTGAACCGACAGATCATCCACATCGTCGTTATAATCCGTTAATTGACCAATGGGTTTTAGTCTCGCCACATCGTGCTAAACGTCCATGGCAGGGGCAACAAGAAAAAGTGAGTGAGGAACAAAAGCCAAGCCACGATCCAAATTGTTATCTTTGCCCGCGTAATAAACGTATCACGGGCGAACCTAATCCGGATTACCATAAACCTTATGTATTCAAAAATGATTTCTCGGCTTTATTAGAAGATACACCCGCGCCAGAGCAATCAGCCGATCCTCTTTTCCAAATGAGCCAAGCTCGTGGTGAAAGCCGTGTTATTTGTTTTTCGCCAGATCATAGTAAAACATTGCCGTTATTGACCGCACTTGAAATTGAAGAAGTGATTAAAGTGTGGCAAGAGCAATTGCGTGAACTGGGTCAAAAATATCAGTGGGTACAGATTTTCGAAAATAAAGGCGCGGCAATGGGATGTTCCAATCCACATCCGCACGGACAAATTTGGGCAAATAGCTTTTTACCGAATGAAGTCGCACGTGAAGATGTTGCTCAACGAAATTATTATGAAAAACACGGTTCGGTACTTTTAGTGGATTACGTTCAAAAAGAATTAGAGAAAAAAGAACGTATTGTGGTGGAAACCGAGCATTGGGTTGCGGTTGTGCCTTATTGGGCGGTGTGGCCGTTTGAAACCCTGTTGTTGCCTAAATTGCATGTAAAACGCTTAACAGAATTAACTGAAGCTCAAGCTAAAGATCTTGCCGTGATATTGAAAAAATTGGCAACGAAATACGATAACTTATTTGAAACGTCTTTCCCTTATTCGATGGGCTTCCATGCAGCACCATTTAATGGTGAAGATAACGAACATTGGCAGCTTCATGCACATTTTTATCCACCATTGTTGCGTTCAGCTACGGTTCGCAAATTTATGGTGGGTTATGAAATGCTAGGTGAAAGCCAACGTGACCTCACCGCTGAACAAGCGGCAGAAAGATTACGTGCGTTAAGCGAAGTACACTATAAAGAACGTTAAGAAATCCTTTCCCTCTTGAGTTAAGAGGGAGTGTGAAAGAGAAAGGAAAATAATATGACTCCAGTTCAAAAATCCCAACACATTTTTACGCAAAAATATAACAAGCAACCTGAACTGACCGTATATGCACCAGGTCGTGTAAATATTATCGGCGAACATACCGACTATAATGATGGCTTTGTGATGCCTTGTGCGATCAATTATGGTACAGCTATTGCAGGATTAAAACGTGCTGATCATATTTGGCATGTTTATGCCGCCGATCTTGATCTTGAGGATACCTTTTCTCTTGATGAAGATTTCCCTCAAAGTGAGCAAAAATGGGCGAATTATGTGCGTGGTGTCGTGAAATTTATTCAAGAACGTTGCCCACAATTTAAACAAGGTGCTGATTTAGTGATTTCCGGAAATGTGCCACATTCTTCTGGTTTGAGTTCTTCTGCTGCTCTTGAAGTAGCGACGGGTAAGTTCTGCCAACAACTCAGTGATTTACCTTTAACACATACAGAGATTGCTTTAATTGGTCAAAAAGCTGAAAACAAATTTGTAGGCGCAAATTGTGGGAACATGGATCAATTAATTTCGGCTTTAGGACAAAAAGATCATCTCTTAATGATTGATTGCCGTAGTTTAGAAACACAGCCAACGCCTGTGCCGAAAGATGTCGCTGTTATTATTGTGAACTCAAATGTACCGCATGATTTGGTGACGGGTGAATACAATACACGCCGTTGGCAATGTGAAAAAGCGGCAGAATTCTTTGGTGTGAAAGCGCTGCGTGATGTGTCAGTAGAAGAATTCCAAAAAAGAGAAGCAGAATTGACCGCACTTAATTCTTTAGTGGCTAAACGTGCACGCCATGTGGTGACTGAAAACCAACGCGTACTTGATGCCGTTGAAGCCTTAAAACATAACGATTTAACAAAATTAGGTGAATTAATGGGGCAATCTCACGAATCAATGCGCGATGATTTCGAGATTACCGTGCCGCAAATCGATTATCTTGTTGAACTCGCTCAATTAGTGATTGGTAAAACCGGTGGTGCGAGAATGACAGGCGGTGGTTTCGGTGGCTGTATTGTTGCCCTTGCGCCTCATGATAAAGTCGAAGCCGTGCGTAAAATTATTGCCGATAATTATGAAAAACAAACGGGTTTAAAAGAAGATTTCTACGTTTGCACAGCCTCACAAGGAGTGAGTCTATGCTAGAAAAAACGGCGTTCAATGCACCAGATGGACAGCCTTATCAACTTGTTCAACTCACCAATTCAAATGGCATGATCGTGCAATTTATGGATTGGGGAGCCACTTGGCTTTCTTGTAAAGTCCCTGTGAATGGTGAGTTGCGAGAAGTGTTACTTGGCTGCAAAGTGGAGGATTATCCTCATCAAACTGCTTATTTGGGCGCAAGCGTAGGGCGCTATGCAAACCGTATTGCTAACGCCAAATTTGAATTAGGTGAGCGAACAATTCAGCTGGTTGAGAATCAATGCAAACATCAATTACATGGTGGTAAAGAAGGCTTTGATAAACGCCGTTGGAAAGTGGAAGAGTGCGGTCAGAATTTTGTGCGTTTTTCCCTTGTGTCTCCCGATGGTGATCAAGGTTTTGAAGGTAATGTGCAGGTTAATGTGCTTTACACACTGACTGATGAAAATAGCGTAAAAATTGAATACGAAGCAGAAAGTGATAAAGATACCGCGCTTAATTTAACAAACCACGCTTATTTCAATTTAGAAAATGCTGAGCAGGGCTGTGATGTGCGAAATCATACACTACGCCTTAATGCGGATTTTTATCTGCCGGTTGATGGTGAAGGCATCCCAAATTCACCACTTAAGCATGTGGTGAATACTAGCTTTGATTTTCGTGTTGCAAAACCAATCGTAAAAGATTTTCAACAAGGCGATCAAGTGGTAACAAAAGGTTACGATCATTCCTTTATTGTCAATAAAGCATGGCAAAAGCCTTGTGTATTATTGACTTCCCCTAATGAAGATTTAAGCCTTGAAGTACTCACATCCCAAGCGGCGTTACAGGTTTATACGGGAAACTATCTTGCCGGCACTCCAACTCGTGAAGATAGCACTTATCAAGATTTCAATGGCATCGCCCTTGAAACCCAATGTCTTCCCGATACCCCAAACCACCCCGAATGGCAAAATTATGGCGGTATTCAAAAAGCAGGTGAACGCTATTACCAGTGGACAGAGTTTAGGTTTAAATAGTTTAATCAATTAATAAAAGTGCGGTTAAAATGATCTGACCCCAAAAAGTTAGACTGTTATTTAAAGGATTGTTTTCGATATTGTACCGGACTCAGTCCTTTTAATTTTAGTTGAATCCGTCGATGATTATAGTAATCCAAATAATCCCTGACGGCATCAACTA